>CAYUIC010000001.1:0-16208 GCA_964444675.1 uncultured Gammaproteobacteria bacterium
GCAGTTGGCTGTTAACCAATTGGTCGTGGGTTCGAATCCCACCCTCGGAGCAACAATATTTTATATAAAACATATTTATATGGAAACACATTCTTTTGCAAGAATAAATAGGGAACAGCAAGATATTCAAAAACAAAGCAATGAAGCCAATGAATTATTAAGAGCTAGAATGAAGGCGGTTTGGTATGAAGAGTTTAAGGATTATGAAGGGAATAACTGTATGTATATTGAGGCGCTTTTAAATTCTGTAAGAGAATTTGAGTCTGAATTGAGAATGTTGGAGCATAAAGATGACTTTGAAATTCAGGATCATAATATTGAGGGATTTAGAGAAAAATTAGAGGCCTTCAAAAAACTTTTATCAAGACTTGAGTAAATTTTATTAATTATTATACATCTATGGCTAAACGAGCTAAACCGATTGGTAGAATACAAAAAACCAATTCACATAAAACTAAGAAGCGCCTCGCGATTAAAGCAGCGATGCTTGAAGCAAAGGCCAATAAGAAGCGCAAGAAGTAAAAAAGAAAATCCTGCAGGTCGATCCTGCAGGATTTTTTTATTTATTGGAATAGTTTATTCAGAAATTACAAATTCTTCATTGGCCTTTGGAATGAAGATCATATCCGTCAAGCCGCGGCGAGAATTCATCTTTTTCATGATATCGTCTCTGAGCCAGGCAGCGTTTGCCGGGTCACCGTGAACAATGAATATTTTTTGTTTGCCATGCCCCGTCTTGTCGTATGCTTCAATTATGTGTGTCGTATATGAAGCGAGCCATTGACCGTCCGCATGAGCAGAAAATGCATCAAAAGCTATGTTCTTTGATTTGATGTTAATTTCGTAATCGTTCATCTTCACCACAGCGGTATTTTCTTTTAATTTCCGGCCGAGGCTTTTGGCGGGCATATATCCGACAAGGAGAACAACCGTGTTTTCTTTGCCAAGATGGGCTCGCAAATAGCCTCTTACCCTTCCGGCATCACAAGTACCTGAGCCTGCTATAACAATATAAGGTCCGGCGCTGCGAATGAGTGCATCCGATTGTTTAGCCTCTGAAATGATTTTGAACCATTTATTTTGCTGCACATCAAAGGGATTGAAACCGAGCATGTTTTGATCTGCGAACATACCTTTATCCCAATGTGCGGAGAATACTTGTGTGATTTTCGTAGCCATCGGAGCGTCTAAATAAATCTGTATTTTTGGTATTAACCCGGTTTCCATATAATGAGACAAAAGATACAGTATCTCTTGCGCTCTTTCTAATGCAAACGACGGAATAATAATGACGCTTTTCTTTTCAATAGCTTCTTTAATTACAGAAACTAGTTTTTCAATCTCATCCTCTCTTTTTGGGTGAATTCTGCCGCCATACGTTGATTCGGTAACCCAACAATCAAGTTGCTCCGTAACCATTTCCGGAGGTGGAAGAATAATCCCGTCTTCGCGGCCCAAATCTCCGCTGAAGCCAAGGAATATGTCCCGACTGCCGTTATGGGCCACCTTGATGACGCAGATTGCGCCGCCCAAGACATGACCTGATTGATACAGTTTTAACTCTATGTTTTTATCAAGCCGCATCCATTGATGATATTCGGCGCCTCGATATTTTACTAACTCTAAAATTTCCTGTATATCATCGGTGTCGTACAGCACGCTTTGATGACCGGTAGATTTGAACTTTGTCCGTGATTTGTCGAATTTCAAATAGCCGGCATCGCGGCGATAACGTTTTTGTTTCTTGGTGTTTTTTTTACCTTCTTTCCTATTAATGTTTCTTAAAAATTCAGCCTGTATTTTTGCAGAGTCATTGAGCATAATTTCAAGCAGATCCGAAGTCGGTGTCGTGCAAAAAATTCTGCCGTTAAAGCCATGTTTTATTAATATGGGCAACCTGCCTACATGATCGGTGTGAGCATGCGTCAAGATAACCACATCAATTTTTCTTGGATCTATAAACTTTAAAATTTCAATGTTTTTCTCAAAGAAAAATTGAGGACTGCATTGAATCAATCCAAGGTCAATCAATATTCGTGTCGTGTGATCGCCTTGCATAACTGTTAGCAGAATACATGAACCTGTTAGGCCAATGTCTCCCGCTGCCACTCCGCCTAAAAATTGAAGCTTAATTTTAGGTTTGCTCATTTAGCGCTCCTTCTTAAATTATTAATGTGCTATTTTCTTTGATTGTATTATCTACCAAAGCCGGACTAAAAGCAACTAAGACGCGGGGACTATACAAAATCGGGTTTTTCTGTTATTTTGCTTGGGTATCTATACATACTATGTCAGAAGAAGTAATACTGCGTTTTGATAACGTCACATTCGAATATCTTGAAAAAAAGCCCGTGTTGGATGAGGCCAGCTTTAGCTTGCGCCGGGGAGCGAAATTTACCTTGATGGGACAGAATGGTGCGGGTAAGAGCACCTTGTTCGGTTTGATTCGAGGTGAATATAAGCCGAAAAGCGGTCGCATCTCAATAACCAATAACGCCAGCATCGGAACCGCTATGCAGACGGTCGCACGCGAAGATTTTGATTTAACAATTCAAGAGTACTTTTCCAAAGCCTTTGAGATTGTTCCGGGCAATATTCTAAGTCGTATTAGTAAGGCTATGGAGGCTGTGAATTTTAGCGTGCCGGTAGACAGGAGAGTGGGCGATTTGTCAGGCGGCCAACAGGCTCGATTGCTTTTGGCATACGCTTTGATTCAAAGCCCGGATATTTTGTTGCTTGATGAGCCCACTAATAACCTTGATAAAGCAGGTATTGATCATCTGATTGAGTTTCTTATTATGTATGAAAAAACTGTCGTGGTTATTTCTCACGATGCAGACTTTTTAAATTGTTTCACCGAAGGAGTGCTGTATCTTGATGTCTACACTCACAAAGTAGAAAATTATGTAGGTGACTATTTTTCTGTGGTTGAAGAAATTGAAAAGCGAATCGAACGCGAACGGATGAAAAATGCTCAACTTGAAAAAACGATTCAGGACCGTAAAGAGAAAGTTAACTTCTTCGCCAACAAAGGAGGTAAGATGCGTAAGCTTGCCAAGAAATTGAAAGACGAAACAATTGAATTGGAAGAAAATAAAGTTGATGTGCGACGCGAAGACAAAACTATCCGCACATTTGAAATTCCGGTCCAGGATATTGTCGGAGAAATTGTTAAGATACATTCGGTTAAAGTAATCATCGATCACGAGGCAATGGATAAACCCTGCGACATTGTATTGCGAAAACGCAGCAGGCTATTGGTAACCGGACCGAACGGTATGGGCAAAAGCACACTCTTGCGTTCACTGGTTTCCGGCAAAGCAGGCGCAAAGATTTTGGACGGTGTGCGAGTCGGTTATTACAGTCAAGATTTCGCCACTTTGGATTTCAAACAAACGGTATTTGATTCGTTGAAGAGCGTCATGGCCGATGGTTATGATTTGAATGATATGCGTTCTATTGCGGCCGGATTTTTGATCGGCGGCGAGCTGATGGGGCATCCGGTCGCAGCTTTATCCGAGGGTCAAAAGGGACTTTTGTCGTTTGCGCGTCTTGTGTTAATGAGACCGGGTCTGTTAATTTTAGACGAACCGACCAATCATATCAATTTCCGCCATATCCCCGTTATAGCCAAAGCCGTCAATGAATATGAGGGTGCGATGATATTAGTCAGTCACATGGAAGAGTTTGTTAAAGAGATAAAAATCGAACAAGAGTTGGACTTACGGAAGTTATAAAAAGACACCCGAAAATAACAGCGCATTTACTGTATTTTGTGGTATAATATTACTATAAACATATAGTCTTGAATGTCGGCTGTCTATCGTAAAACCGAGAAAATGCGACGCGTTAGTAGCAAGCCGGAAAATATTCCGGTCATATTTTCCCGTTCGCTGTTTGCCTCTGTAAAATTCCGACTTATGGTCGGAGGTCTTATTTTATTACTTGTAGTAGCCTATCCTTTTTTAAATGTAAAAAAGACTGAAGCCGAAGTCATATCTTTGTTTGCAAGTTCCTGCAGCGGAGGGTGGGAAAATACTCAAGAAGCGGCCGGTGCTCCTGATATTTCAGAGGGAAGCATAGAAAAATATAGCGACCTTAATTCAGCCTCAATCTCCAACGCAAGCGCTCCTATATTGTGCTCCGGATTTAAGGGTGAGATACCGGAAGATGTGATTCCTAAAAAAATTGTACTTAAATTTTCTTGGACCAACAAACCAAATTCGGTGATTACTGTCGATCCGTCAATAGATCAAGGCCCCCCGGTTACAGAAGAAACTCCGGCTTCGGAACCTGTTATCGAATCAGCGCCGGAACAAGAAACCCAGCCAGCGCAAGAAACGCCGAGCGAAACAACTCCGGGCGAAGGATCATCTTTGTTAAACAAACTTTTTTTGAACGAAGCGCATGCGCAAGAGGAGCCGGAAGCAGTAACCTTTGATCAAGATGTTATTCCTGCCGGAGCGACTCTTGGCGTTCGATATAGCTATGACGGTGCAAGCTGGAAGCCCCTTGGTTATGTGACGGATATAGATAATTCGGTAAGTTTTGAAATACCGCTTGACAGTTCCATTACCATGGCAAATTTGGAAAATCTACAGGTTGTGGTGGATTCTTTGCCCACTATTGATAGCATGCCGAAAATATATCTTGATGCCATGTGGTTGGACCTTGAATACCAAACGTCTTCTGACGAACTAAGCGAAGAAGAGATTAATAATTTACCGAGAATCAGAATCGATAATCTCTTTAAGCCCAGCACGGAAGATTTTCAAACGGACGAAGAACCTACCTTTGAAGTTGATGTGAATGCTTTGGATATCACACTTCCGCCACAACATACTGAAGCCGTCCAGGAAACCACAATAACTCCCGAAGCCTCTCCTGAACTTCAATCTGAAAATACCACAGAACCGGAGTCAGGGCCCGAACCGGTACTTGAGTCTGCACCCGAACCCGAAGCTGCCGAAGGGATGCTTCCGCCCTCGTCTTGGCTCTTACAAAAATCCTTATACGCTATAACAGAATTAAGAAAATTTACTTCCGCTTTCAGCGGAATTTGGTTTAAAAACAACATCCTTACTGCTTTAGCCCAAGACACAAGTGAAGCTCCAGCAGTATTACCCACTTCTCCCGAGGCCTCGGCTGAGGTTCCGGCTCAGAGTGTTGAGCCAGCGCCGACTGAAGCGAACACTGAAGTGATTTCCCCTAATCCAATTGACGCTCCCATTAACGGCGAAATACCGCCATCCGGCGAAGCTATTACCCCGGGCCCAATCGATGCTCCAATTGACGGTGTAATACAATCCCCCAGTGACAGTACTATCGTAACCTTTGCCTCAACATCAGAACTGAGAGTCATCAAATCAGAAGTATTTGATCCAGAGGGAGATAAAACCGAAATCCAACCACTTGTCGAAGAAATAAATGGAGCACTAAGTATTAGTTTGCCCACCCCGACTGATAGCTTTGTGCCGGGAAAATATAGAATGGAAATCGAGATTTTAAAAGGAAGGGTTGTTTTTGTTTCCAGCCAAGATTTTACTTGGGGTGTGCTGGCAATCAACGTTAATAAATCCATCTATCTGCCCGGCGAATCTGCTTATTTACAAATTGGCGCGTTGGACGATAAAGGAAACACGATGTGTGACGCAAGTCTTAAGTTGATAATAAAAAAAGAGAATCTACAAACTCTAACAGTACTCTCTACTAAAGACGGAACAATTAAGTATAGTGACAGTTGCGGAGCGAACAACGTAACCGACAACCCCGATTATTATGTTCATTACGGAGTAGGGGAACCCGGAGTTTACCAAATGATATTAAAACGAGTCGATCCGAGCACTGGAGTTACTATCTCTGAAATAACTGACTCGTTTGAAGTTAGCGAATCAATTCCCTTTGAAGTTGAAAGAATAGGAGCTACCAGAATCAACCCCTTTTTGGCAAAATATGTCATGACTTTTAAAGTAAGGGCTAATCAGGATTTTAGTGGTGACATTGTCGAAAGCGTGCCGAGTACTTATGCAGTAACTCAAACAGATGACACGAAACAAAAGACAGTTGATGGAAGAACCTTGGTTATTTGGGAAAAAAATCTAAGCGCCGGAGAGACTATCGAATTGCAGTATGAATATCAAGGTGAGAAAGTGTCACCTCAGGCATATGTCTTGGGGCCTTTGGTATTTTCAGCACACACAAATTGGATAGAAAGAATATTGGGAGTTGATGAAGAAATATTTTTTAAGGAAGCTCGTCAATGGCAAATCGCCTCGGACTCTTTATCGGCGACCTGGACCGGAGCGGTTGATGGCAATTGGTCAAACGGCGGAAACTGGTCCGGAGGCACGCCGCCCAACGCCGGCGATAATTTAATTTTCCCGAATGGCGCTTCCAATCTTTCTAACACGAACGATCTTCCTCAAAATACGATTTTCAATTCGATTACTTTGACAGGCAGCGGATATACCTTAGCGGGTAACGATATTGTACTTGGTCCGGGTCTCGCTGGTATAACCGATAGCGTTTCATCGGGTGGCAATACGATAAGTTTAAATATACGCCTTGATACAACTGTTATTGCTTATAGAAATATTTTTGTAACTAATAGCGGAGAAACCCTGACTATCAGCGGAATGATCGGGGGAGCGGGCGGTTTTAATAAAGAAGGATTAGGGAAGCTTGTTCTTTCCGGCGCCAATACTTATTCGGGCGTTACTAACATTAATACAGGTATCGTTAATGTACAACACAGCACAGGCCTTGGAACAATAGTTGCCGGTACAACAGTGGTAGGTAATGCGGCTTTGGAATTACAAAATAATATTGCGATCGGTTATGAAGCGTTGACCCTAAGAGGTTTTGGTATTTCCGGCGCCGGAGCACTTCGTAATATTAGCGGTAATAATAGTTTTGCCGGACTTATTACTCAAGTGGCTGGTGGTACTGAGATTACTTCAGATGCAGATACACTAAGTTTGATCGGAGGTATAACTGGCGCTTTCCCACTTGCTATAGATGGATCCGGTGATATCACTTTTGATAAAGCGCCGCTGGCTATCGCCGGAGGAACGGTGACTAAGAATGGTTCCGGAACATTATTGTACAATTTTCCTAATACCTATACGGGGGCGACGATTATCAATAGTGGAACACTGTTATACGGTGTTGATAATGCAATACTATCAAGCGCTATCACAATGGCGGGTGGAACTTTTGATATTGCAACGTATTCAGATATGGTCGGAGCAGTGACACTCGGTATTGTCGGCACTTCATCAAGTCCGACTATTACGGGATCAACCGGAGTTTTGACGAGTACGGGTTTTACGGTTAACAGCGGAACAATCAGCGCAATCATTGCCGGCGATGCCGTAGCTTTGACTAAGAATACTCCTGGAACGGTAATCCTGACTCGGGCAAACTTATTCAGCGGCGCCGTTTCCGTAGCTGCTGGTGTTCTTGAAATTCAAGATAGTATGTCACTTGGAGTTATTGACGGTGCGACGACAGTAACGGCGGGCGCAACACTTCAGATAGACGGCAGCGGACTTTCTATCCCTGAATATATTACGATATCCGGAACCGGAATGTTGTATACTGGGGCAATCCGCAATACGACAGGAAACAACGTCTTAACAGGTCTTGTTACTTTGGCCGCCGCCGCGATGATTAAATCCGATACAGGAACCACTCTTACGATAGATGGTAAAGGAATATCGGCCGCGACTCTAGCTCTTACTATTGCTGGTGCAGGAAATGTCACTACAACTTCATCAGCGCCTATTTGGGGAACAACGGCAGCATTGGTTAAAAATGACGGCGGCGTTTTAACTCTCGGCGGTTACAATAACTTTACCGGAGCAACTACGATTAACGACGGTACAATTATTTTGAGCGGAGCGGGAACCATCCCGGCATCAGCCGTGACGATTAACTCCGGCGCAACATTAACTGTCGATAATAGTACTACAGATTTATTGAACCGTTTATCTTCATCAACATTTACGATGAACGGTGGTAATTTTAATTACATCGGGCATCCTTCGGTTGAATCAACCGAAGGAGTTGGCGCGCTGACCTTATCAACTGGTCATAATATTATTACGGTTACTCCTGGTACCGGAGGACCTACTACTTTGACATTCGCGTCATTAGCACGCACAGCTGGAGCAACGGTATTATTCAGAGGAACAAATTTTGGTGCAACACCGGCCGCAAATGTATCTACCATAATGTTTACAACTATCGGAAGCAACTTAATCGGCGGCGGTGGTCTTGCTGGCACTACAAATATCAGTGTTATCAGAGGTGGATTTGGCGATAACTCGCTTTCCGGAACTGGTACTGATATGGTTACCTATAATAGTGGTAATACCAATGGTTTGAGACTTTTAAATGGCGCCGGTTTTAGCGGTGAGTATTCAAGTTCATTAGCTTCTAATACCAATGTTAAATTAACGGCTGACACTGCCGCATCAACTGTGTCAATTAACTCTTTAATTTTAAATGGTTATAGCATTACCAATCCGGGTTCCGCTGCTGTTTTAACTGTGGCATCGGCTACTTTGAGCGGTAATATCTTAATTGATACTGCTAATAATATTGCCGGTGCTAATACAACAATCGGCATTACGACCAATGAATTACAAATTTTAGCGAGCGCAAATTCTACAATCTCGGCAATTATCGGGACCGCCGTTGCCGGATCTATGACCCTGAGCGGAACCGGAAATGTAACGCTTAGCACGGCTGCCGCCTATACAGGCTTAACATCAGTAAATAACGCAACCTTAACATATGGCGCAAGCAATGTTATTTCTACCGGAGCTGTAACTGTTAATAATGGAACATTTGATATTGCTGGTAATAGCGATACGGTCGGAGCGGTTACTTTGCAGCGAGGAACAATTACCGGAGGCGCTGGTATATTAACAGCAAGTTCATACAGTTTAAGAAGTGGAACGGTTAGCGCAATTATCGCTGGTTCTGGAACTACTACTATTATTGCTACTAACGTCGCCGCTGATGCGGTTGTGACATTGACACGAGATAATACCTATTCGGGAACGACAGCGATTACGAGCGGTATTCTGCGTCTTGGCGCAGCGGGTGGAGCAACTAATACCCCGCTCGGCACAGCGGTTGGCACAACAACAATCGCCAACATCGGAGCACTCGATTTGAATGGATTTGCAATGCTTACTAGTGAGCCGATTACTTCAATGAATGGTTTGGGGTTTGGTCCGGGCTCGAGCGTTGCCAACGGTAACAGTAACATGGGGGCTTTGATGAATACCTCGTCGACGCCGGTAAGTTATAGCGGCGCAATTACGCTCGGCGCTGCTTCAAGAATTAACGCTGATGCTGGAGTTTTAACGGTTAGCGGTAATATTTCCGGAGCAACGCTCGGTCTTACTATTGGTGGATTTAGCGATTCAACTTTTTCCGGAGTTATCGGTACGACTTCGGGAACTGTAACCAAGGATGGATTTGGTACCGTAACTCTATCAGGAAATAATTCATACACTGGCGCGACGACTATCAGCGTTGGGAAGCTTAAACTTGGATCAGCCGGATCAGGTAGCAACACTCCGTTAGGTACGACTGGCGCAGCTACAACGGTAACTGCTGGTGCAATGTTAGATTTAAATGGATTTTCATTGACTACGGCCGAAGCGTTGACATTGAACGGTATTGGCTTTGGACACAATGTAAACTATAGTCCCGGAGCGCTAACCAACGGATCGGGTACGGCCGTAACTCACAGCGGTTTGGTCACTCTTGGTACAACTGGTGTTTCTATAATCGCTAATAATGGCGACCTTAATTTAAGCAATGCCGGTACGATTAGCGGATCAGGATTCGCACTGACTATTGGTGGATCGGGTAATGGTTCAATAACAAGTATTATTGGAACAGTGGCCGGTACGGTAACTAAAATCGGGAGCGGGACATGGACTCTGTCCGGGGCAAGTACTTTTACCGGTGCAACAACCGTGGCCAACGGCACACTCAAACTTGGCGCTGCAGGAGGCGCCACTAACACTCCGCTTGGAACAACAGGAACGGGAACGGTAGTAAATAGTATGGGGGTGCTTGATCTTAATGGTTTCACCCTCGGTACGGCCGAGGGGTTGACTCTTAACGGTCGAGGAATTAATGATGGTGGCGCGCTTGTCACTGCCGCAACCTGTTCTTACAGCGGTGCAATTGCCGCAGGTAGTGATTCAAGAATAGCCAGTCCGACTTCCGGACAAACATTAAGTTTGAGCGGAGCAGTGAGTGGTACCGGTTTTATCTTTAGAATAGGTGGAACAGGTAATGTTACTCTGACCGGTGCTACGGCCGCGGCCGCAGTTGCAGTAACTAAAGATGGTTCCGGAACATTTACGGTCAACGCTTCTCAGGGACATACGGGTAACACAATTATTGAAGCCGGAACTTTGCAATATGGCGCGAGCGGTTTGTTGGCGGTTACTCCGATTACAGTTCAAGGAGGAACTTGGAATGCTGGAGCTATTACTGATACGGTTGGTCAAATAACCTTGATTGACGGAACAATAACTAACGGTACTTTAACCGGCGCAACAAACTATACAGTAGAGAAGGGAACAATTGGCGCGGTATTAGCGGGAGCTTTTCCGCTTATAAAAAATAGAGCAGGCACTGTTACAATGACTGCGGCAAATACGATGAGTTCTACGGCAACGATTAACGGCGGAACTCTTACCTTGAGCGGTTCGGGCGCGTTAGCCAGTATTGCCACTTCATTTACCATCAATTTAGGAGCAACTTTAACCCTTGATAATAGCTCTACTGCTGTTGCCAGCCGTCTGCCCGATGCTTTGGCATTAACAATGAACGGGGGTAATTTTAATTTCATTGGCAATACTGCAGGAACCTCTTCAGAAACAACCGGAGCGCTTACTCCAGCCAGCGGTCATAATATTGTTACAGTCACCCCGGGCTCTGGCGGATCAACGACCATGACTTTTGCAAGCTTTGCACGTACGGCCGGTGCAACTGTTTTGTTTAGAGGTACGAGTTTTGGCTCAACGCCGGCTGCGAATATTTCTACATTAATGTTTACCACAAGTACCGGTTTATTAACTGGTGCGGGCGGTGGTTCAGGCACGGCAACCATTAGTATTATCAAAGGATGCTTTGGCGATACCTCTCTTACAGGAACCGGTTCTGATATGGTGACCTACAACGTGGGGAATACCAATGGATTAAGACTTTTGAACGGCGCTGGATTTACCGGCGAGTATGCAGCTGATTTTTCTACCGTTAACACCAATGTAAAATTAACCGCCAACACCGCGGCCGCTACACAATCAATTAATTCTTTAATTTTAAACGGCAATGGAGTTACTAACCCTGGCACAACTCAGACAGTCACATTAGCGGGAACAAATCTAAGCGGTAATACTTTAATTAATAGCGCTAATGATATTGCCGGCGCTAACACGACGATTGGTATAACAACATTTGAATTGCCAATTTTAGCAACAGCAAATTCTACAATTTCAGCGGTTATCGGTAGCGCGACAACGGGCTCGCTCATAGTTAGTGGTTCGGGGAATGTTACCTTAAGCGCTTCTGCTCTCTATACCGGCACAACATATGTAAATAACGCTACGCTAACATGGGGGACTAATAACGCTATTTCTTCTGGCGGTATAACTAGTGTTGGTGGAACAATAGATCTTAATGGAAACTCTGATACGATTGGCACTCTTTCGCTTAATGCTGGAACAGTGGCCAGTGGTAGCGGTACATTAACTCTTGGCGGAACCGTAACAACAATCGCCAATAACAATGTCAGCTCAATCATCACCGGTAACTTAGGACTTGGTGCCAATAGAAGCTTCAATACTGGTGACGGTGTAGTTGATAATGACGTAATAGTCTCGGCAGTTGTGAGCGGTGGATTTAACATCACTAAGGATACGGGTGTGGGTGTTTTGGTTTTTGCTGGTGATAATACTTATACCGGCACGACTACTATTAACGCGGGAACACTGAGACTGGGTGCAACAGGCGGGGGAACAAATACGCCACTTGGTACTACTGCAGGACTGACCAACGTTAATGGTGCGAGCTCGGCGTTAGATCTTAATGGATATACTCTTGGTACTCAAGAGCCTCTAACTTTAACTGGCGCGTTAGCAGCAGGAGCGTTGCAAAATCTCTCAAGTAGTTCTGCTACATATAACGGCCTTATTACTTTGGGCGCGGCAAGTACTATTATTTCAAACTACGGAGATATTAATATTGCTAATACCGGCACTATTTCTGGGGCAACCTTTGCCTTAACATTCGGAGGTTCGGGCAACGGAACTTTATCCAGTATTTTGGGCAATACGAGCGGGGGATTTACTAAGAACGGTGTTGGTATGTGGACCTTGTCCGGTAATAATACCTTTACTGGTGCGACCGCGCTAAGCGCCGGCACTCTGCGTTTGGGTACGGGCGGTTCTGGGGCAAATACGCCTTTAGGAACAACAGCCGGAGCGACAACGATTACGAGCGGTGCGATGTTAGATCTTAACGGTTATACACTTAGTGCAGCTGAACCTATCACTTCAAACGGAACAGGCCTTGTTGCTTATGGTGCTATTACCAATAATTCCGCAAGTGCGACGACATATCCGGGGCCGATTACGCTCGGCGCTACTGCATCGCGTTTTGTAAATTTTGGGGCTGGAAAATTAACTTTTGCTCATAACGTCGTCGGTAGTACCCGTGCCTGGACAGTTGTCGCTGTTGGTGAAGTGGAACAAATCTCAACAAGCGTGTGGTCCGGAACTTCAAGTGCACTAACCAAAGAAGGTTCCGGTGTTTTGACTCTTGCCGGACAAAATACCATCACTACCGGTACTGTAACGGTAAGTACGGGAACTTTGAGACTCGGTGCTAATGGTGGAGCGACCAATACTCCTCTTGGCACTAATGCTGCCGGTACTGTTGTAGCAGCTGGTGCGGTACTTGATTTATCGACTTTCACTCTTGGCGGCGCTTCAACTTGGGAACCGATTACACTCAACGGCAGCGGCCTTAATAATACAGGCGCGCTTATCAGTAGCTCTTCGGGAAACAATACTTTCGGTGTGCTGACTCTTGGATCGGCCGCTCGTATAATCAATTCGGGTTCGGGAACAATAACCTTTGCCGGAGCTCCGACCGGTACTTTTAACTATGTAGTTGGCGGAAGCGGGCCCACAACATTTTCTGGAATTTTCCCGGCAGTAGCAATTACGATTACAAAATATGATTCCGGAATACTGAGCTTGAATGCGGCCAACCTCCTGACCGGTTTAGTCAGAATTAATGGGGGAACTTTAAAGTATGGAGCGACTGATACCTTGGCGACCGGTGCGGTTACTGTCGCTGGCGGTACCTTGGATATTAATGGATTTTCCGATAGCGTTGGTACAGTTACGCTTATCAGCGGATCAATTATAAATGGTGGAGGAGCGGCAACCCTTACCTCAACCGCAACCTATGCGCTGGAAAGCGGAACGATTAGCGCAGTATTGGGAAGTGCGGTGGCCGCCGGTATTTCTAAAACGACAAGCGGACAAGTTATTTTATCTGGAAATAACTCCTATACGAGCACCTCTATCGCACTATTAACGGGCAGATTAAACTTGCAAAATAGTAATGCCCTTGGAGCTGCCGGAACCACGCTTACAACAACCATCAGCGCCGGAGCAACATTAGAATTGCAAAATAATATCACGATACCTAACACCAAGTTGATCACCGCTAACGGCACCGGCGCCGGAGGCATTGGTTCAATTCGAAACATTAGCGATTCCAATACGATTCAGGCGGCAATTACTCTGGGTTCAGTCCCTCCGCGTTTTAATTCAGATAGCGGTGCATTGACTATTTCAGGTGCTATCAGCGGTGCTACTATTCCCTTGGTGGTGGGTGGCGCTTCCAATACGACAATTTCTGGTGTGATAGGAACTACGAGCGGCCCTTTGTATAAAGACGGAGTAGGGACATTAACATTAACTACAGCAACCAATACTTATACCGGCTTAACTACTGTGTATGCCGGTGCAATCAATATCCAAAACGCTGCGTCGCTCGGCACTACGGCCGCGGGTACGGTGGTTAACTCTGGCGCTGCTTTGCAAATACAGGGTACGATTACGGTTGGCGCTGAAGCTTTAACTCTCAACGGTAATGGAGTTGCCAGCGATGGTGCACTAAGAAATATTACTGATGATAATACCTATCAAGGAGCTATAACGTTAGCTTCAAATAGTTCAGTGGCCTCTGATTCCGGAACCCTGACTTTGAGCGGAACAATTACTGGTGCTGCTGGAATTGGTTTAACTAAATATGGAGCGGGTATTGTCTCAGCATCTAATACAATTGGACTTGGCGGAAATTTTGCGATTTCAGCCGGAACATTCGCCTTGTCATCTAATACAATGACTGTAAGCGGTAACTGGTCTAATTCAGGAACCTTTACTAAGGGTACTAGCACCGTAACTTTAAATGGAGCTACTACTCAAACATTATCCGGAACAATGACAACTACAAGCGCCTTTAATAATCTGACCATCACTAATGCTTCGGGCACTAATCCATCTGATTGCGAACGAACCAGCTTTGTACCGTCAGTCGATTTTGACGCTGCCGCTACTGCAACTAACGTCACATTTACAACAGCAAGTACTCGAGTAGAATATAACTCGGGAGATACGTATACATTTACAAATATCAACTGGAACGGTCAGGCAGTTGGAACTCCAATCTATTTTAGAAACTCAGCTGCAACTGGCACTTGGCTCTTAGATGTCTCGGGTACACAAACTGCCGTTTCGTATATTAACGTCAGCCGTTCTAATGCTTCAAGCGGCGATGCTATTGTGGCTGATGATGGGACTAATACCGACTGCAGCAATAACAGTAACTGGAATTTCCCGCAATCGCTAACCATGACCATGTCTTTGTCTAACGCCAGTATTGGCTTTGGAACTTGTGCAATTGGTTCAGCTCGTTACGCAAATACTTCTGGTGGTAGTGGTACTGAAACTGTGGCACATACTATTGATGTTACGAGTTCTGGGGCAACGGGTTATACCTTGTATGTTCAAGGCGGAACCTTGACTATGACCACGGGTCCGACTATTGCCGCAATTGGACCTAGCCCAGCCGCATCCAATCCGGGGAATGAACAATTTGGTATCAGAGCAACAGTGAGTGGGGGAACCGCAAGTGTCGTTTCACCCTATAATCACGCCAGTAATTATGGTTTTAACGCCACTGCCTCAACGCAAAGTGCTATTGGAGGAGCTTCTGCAGCGTCAACTGATAGTTTTAGCTTGCGTTATTTGTGTAATATTGGAGCCACCACGGAAGCCGGAGCCTATGCCACAACTCTTACCTATACGGCGGTCGGCAGTTTTTAGTAGACGATTTTTAAGCATAATGATATAATAAGTGTATATTTACTTATCCACAAAATAATAATCTTTAGAAAAATATGAGAAAATCTCGATTGCAACGCATCATTAATGCGTTGGTTATAGCCTCTTTGCTTGTAGTCACGTCGAATTTCGGCTACCAAGCTCAGGCTGCTACGGTTACTACTTTTTCTGACAATTTAACTCGTCTCAAAACTAGTACCTTGGCTGACCATACTATTAAATTTGTTACGCCCACTGGTCTTGGTGCAGGTCAAGCTTTCAGTCTGACTTTTGATGCTGATTTTACCATGGGAAGCTTTGCTGTTAATAATTTTGACTTAGCAACAGGCGCTACCTGCGGCAGCATTGGAACAGAGCGAACTTTGGGAACCGGTGCGCCGTCAGGCTCAACCTGGCAAGTTGGTCAGTCAAGCCAAGTCGTAACCTTTACATCAGGTACTGATACGATTACGGCCGGACACTGTGTTGAAGTCCAAATTGGTGCTAACGCCACAAGCGGCGGCGCTGGTGCTACTCAAATTACCAATCCAAGCTCCGCTCAGACAGCAACCTTAGCTGTCAGTGTTAACTCGGGTGCCGATGCAGGCACAGCCGGTATCGCGGTTGTTGATACTCCCTTTGATCAGGTTACAGTAAGCGCAACGGTTGATCCAACCATCTCTTTCGCGATCTCTGATGCATCAATCGGTTTTGGAACTCTCTCTTCGTCTGGCGCTCGATACGCGACTGGTGATACTAATGGAACCGGAGTAG
>CAYUIC010000001.1:16227-38135 GCA_964444675.1 uncultured Gammaproteobacteria bacterium
CGTTTCGACTAACGCAACCTCTGGTTATACCGTTTATGTTTTTGGAGCGGCGCTAACAAGCGGCGGTAACACAATTAACGCGATTGGCGGCACGGCGGCAACTTCAAGTGTTGGCAGCGAACAGTTCGGAATTAACGTCACCGCCTCGGGCGGCAGCGGCTCAGCTGTTGCTCCATATGCGACTACTTCAAACTACGCATATAACGCTACTTCAACCCAAGATGATATTGCCACTTCAGCTGGTCCTTCAGCGACCACAACTTATTCTATAGCCTATTTGGCAAACATTCTTGCAACTACTGAAGCAGGAAGCTATACTACAACATTAACCTATACGGCAACCGGTAGCTTCTAAATTTTCCTGATTTAATTTATTGTATGAAATTCATCAATATCCGCCGCATCGCCTTTGGCGTTTTTGTCGGCGGATTATTGCTACTTTCCCCATTATTGCAAGTTAAGGCCATGACTATTTCTCCGGTCAGACTTGAAATTTCAGGCGATCCGGGCGCAACGGTCGGCGGTTCTTTTAAGGTAATTAATGATGAAAGCGAAGAAAAAACTTTATATACGATATTTCAAAATTTTGAAGCAATGGGTGAAACAGGTAGCCCGAGTTTTGTAACTGCACAAGAAGGTTTAGCAACGTGGATTAACGCACCAGAACAAATAAAAGTTGCTGCGGGGGAAACGAAAATCGTAGATTTCTCCGTTACCGTTCCGGCTGATGCCGAGCCGGGTGGTTATTTTGCCGCAATTTTTTTAGGCACGAATCCGCCGGCAGAGAATCCAAACCAACTATCCATCGGAGCACGTATTGGCACCTTGTTACTTTTCCGAGTTAGCGGTGACGTCGAAGAGGGCGCATCGTTATTGGAATTTGCTACAAAAGATAACAAAAAGTGGTTTAGCGCGTTGCCTATTAATTATTATTATCGTTTCCAGAATACCGGCGCCGATCGCGTCATGCCTAAGGGTGAATTGGTTATTACTAATACCTTTGGGATGGAAACAAAAACTCAGAATGCCAATCCCGTGCAAGGCAATGTATTACCGAAGAGTATTCGTCGTTTTGAGTTATGGTGGCAGAAACATTCCGAAGAAGCGTCCGCAAAGCCACAACCTGAAAATTTGGGATTCTTTTCAAGTGTTAAGTATCAGTGGAATAATTTTGCTTTCGGCCGATATGTCGCGCATCTTGATTTAAAGTATGGCAGTACCGACGAGACGGTGAGCAAATCGTTTGCGGTATTTGTATTTCCTTGGCAACTTTTGGTTACCGAACTTTTAGCTTTGGTGATTATTATATGTATTCTGCGCTTTGCTATCAAACGTTATAATAATTACGTTATTAAACGCGCTCGGTTTTAATTTTCAAATCATGAATCGAAGAATGTTCTTCGGCGCGGCCGCCGCCGCGCCGTTTTCTATTATTGGCCTACTTTGTATAGTCTTTGCTCATACAGCACAGGCTATTAATGTTAGCGGATCATTGCAGGTAAGTGTGTCTGCGCAAGTTGGCTCAACACCACCCCCACCACCCCCTCCTGGTGGCGGTGGCGGAGGAGGTGGAGGAGGCGGAGGCGGAAATGTAGCTCCGCCCGCTGATCCTAATTTATTTCCGACTACCGGAGTAGTTTTTATCGGTAAAGCTTATCCTTCAAGCAATGTTTCTCTTTTGCAAAACGGCCGTCTTATCGTCCGAACTATTTCAGGACCTGATGCGACATTCTTAATCAGTATTTCAAACGCTACACCGGGTACGGCAAACTATCTGCTGGTCGCCGAAGACCCTTTTGGGCGTCAATCTTCGTTTACGGTTCCCGTGGTAGTAACTCAGTCCGCCACGACAACGGTGAGCGGTATTTTTATCGCGCCGACGCTTGATCTTAACAAGCGGCAAGTAAATATCGGAGATAATGTTATCTTCTTCGGGCGCAGCGTGCCAAGTTCCGAGGTTACCATCCAAGTCAATTCAGAAACACAAATGTTCTTGCGCACAAACGCCGACAATGGCGGAGGGTATCTGTATACTCTTGATACTTCTATTTTAAATATTGGTATGCATGATGCCAAATCAAAAAGCGCGTCTAACGGACAAATCAGCGATTATGGTCAACCCGTTGGTTTCGCTGTGCTTGACAAGAACGCTCCTATTGTTGAAGAAGAAAAACTTCCTGAAGAGGAGATTAAGAAGTGCGGCATATCCGGTGATCTTAACGGAGACTGTCGGGTGAACTTGATTGATTTTTCAATTTTAGCCTATTGGTATAAGCGTCCGAACCCGCCGACAAAAATCGATGTTAAGAAAGATAAAAAAATCGATTTGGCGGATTTCAGTGTCTTAGCATCACAATGGACCGGATAATATGAAAAAATATTTATTTACATGTGTCATTTGTTGTCTAGTTTCCTTATCTTCTGTATCAGCCGAATCAGGAGCTACCTTTAGTTTGTCGTATGATGCCAAGCAGTTAACAGCGGAAGGTCAGACAAAAGTGAGTATATATGTATTACCAAACGATGACGCAATAAATGCCCTGGAAGGCGATATTGTCTTAAGCAAAGGCAGTGGACAGATTAGCGCGATTGAAGACGGTAATTCTATTGTTTCCGCGTGGGTTGAACGTCCCTCGGTTGTTGATAACAGTATTCGTTTTGCCGGTATTATTCCCGGCGGTTTTAATGGTATATATTCACCATTCGAAGAAGCAAAATTGCCCGGCCTGGTCTTTCAGTTCACTTTGCGTGCCACCACTCCCGGCACTGTCTCCGTGAGTTTAAACAATCTTAAAGCTTATAAAGGTGCCGGAGAAGACAGCTTAGTTCGTCTTGACCCGGATCTCCTCACTGTCCCTTTTATACAAGCGTCGGGTCTTAGCACCGGCCAATCAAGCGATATAGTAGCGCCGAGTGATTTAACTGCGGAAGTTGTTAAACTTGGCAACGAGACTGACGGTTGGTTTGCTGTTTTTTCCGCGCGTGACAATGGAAGTGGCATAGATTATTTTGAATATCAGGAATCATTAACTGAAAATCCGTCTGATGATCAATGGGAGCGCGTTGAATCTCCCGTACGTTTGAAAGACCAAACACGACGTCATTATGTAATTATTAAAGCGGTTGATCGCAATGGTAATTCGACATTGTTGGCCGTCGCTCCACAAAAAGCAACAATCCCTGAATTTATATACGGAGCTTTTGCCCTAGCTTTGATTCTCTTATTGGTGATATTAAAATTCTTGCGAGTCAGAGTATGAGATATTTTGTTGGCATTATTATTGTATGCGCTGCTTCAGGCTTATTGTTGTTGCCGGCAGGTGCAGAGGCGGCGCGTCTCCATTTTCGAACGGAAAAGACAAGCTATAAAACAGGAGAGAGCGGCTTTGCCACGCTTAATATCGATACCGAATCAAAAACCGTAAATGCGGTCGAGGCGACTATTAGTTTCAATCCGGAATTGGTTGAAGTTACCAAAATCACCACAGACAAATCAATTATAAATCTTTGGGTACAATCCGCGCGACTCGATGCTAAGACGGGATCAATCAGCTTGAAGGGCGTCATATTGAATCCCGGATATAAAGGCAATCCCGGACGCATCATCGGCTTTGATTTTAAGGCTAAGGCTCCGGGCACCTTTCCTTTCACAGTGAATAAAATGACGGTACTGGCCAATGATGGCAAGGGAAGTTCCGTGAAAACAAGTGTAACAGCCCGTTCAATTACCGTTAATGGACCTGCGCCATTAAGAAATGGCGTAAACGTCAGTTCAACTACTCATCCCAAACAAACTGTATGGTACGCAAAAAATAGCGCTTCGATATTATGGAGCATCAGTGATAAGGCGGTTACAGGAGTTGCTTATCTTTTTGATCAAAACGCAAAAACGGATCCGGGCAGTTCGGCTTTGACAACATTCAAATCGGCTCTGCAGCGTAATCTAAGCAGCGGAGTATGGTTCGCGCATGTCCGAGGAAAGACTGCGAGCGGCTGGCTTGCTACGCAGCACTATAAGGTCCAGGTCGACCTGGACAGCCCGTCATCAAACACTATTACCATTCTCCCTCGACAGAATGAATCCTTCTTGCCTGTAATTCGCGTCAAGGCTCAGGATGCTTTGTCGGGAATCGCGGGTTATGAGCTGTTCATTAATGATGTTTCGGTTGCTAAAGCCGCCAGTTTTGATAATTATCGTTTGAGAAATTTACGAAAAGGGAAAAATACTATTACGATAAAAGCTATGGATCAAGCCGGTAATTCACGCAGCGCAAGTGTATCCGTTCTCTATAATCCTTTGCCAGGTACCAAAGCTACTCCGCAAACTACTCCGGCGGCGCCTAAGACAACGCCAAAGGCAAACCCGACACCGGCACCCACAACGCCAAAAATAAAAGCGCCGGTCCTCTTCGACTAACATGAAAAGCCCTGCAGTATAATACTACAGGGCTTTTGCTTTACTCCAATTTAATTTATTGGATTAATTCAGAAACTGTTTGTTTGCGCGAGAAAAGGAAGACATATTGCCTGGTTTTCTTCATTAATGACGAAAGCTCGTTTTCGCTGGGCTCTATTTTGCTCTCATGGTCTATGACAAGCATATCCTGTGAGACAAATGCCCAGCGCACCGTTGGGTGAGTATAAAAGAATAATTCTGCAAATTGCTGATAAATGAAAAACCCGGCGTGTTTGATGATGTGGTTGTAAATTTCCATATCAAATTCCTCCTGTGAGTAGTCAATCTCAAACTCGGGAATATTGCTGAATGCTTCAACAATATACTTGAGCTGATCTTGCAAGTCATTAAAGGAGAAATACATATTGAAACCTTTCGTCAGTGTTTGCTTTAGGATTGTTGTATTTACCTGATTTTCCGAACAGGCTACAACCAATCCTTTGTGGCCGAGCTTTCTGAGGGTACTCGGTTTAAGAGGGTGGTGTACATCAATGATGATAATTTCAAAGCAGTTTTTTGCAATATACTTATCAAGATCTTTTTTGTGAGCAAAATTATCTGCATAGTGAATCTGAAAGCGTTCATTGCTTTCCAATGAAAGCTCTTTTCCGAGAAACAAAATGTCAAACATGTTTTCCTTTCGTTTTAAATTAGAAATGTGCGGTATTGAGGACTATACAACTTAGGTTTTCAAATGTCAAGAATCAGGGAATTTTTCCGATATATGCTATACTATACAAATATGAAATTGATTTTCCTCAGGCACGGCCAGACTAACTACAATTTAAAAGATTTATGCAATGGCAGACCTACCTCAAAAGTTCGACTAACTCCATTAGGTAAGCTCCAGGCGAAACGAGCAGCGCTTTTGCTTAAGAAAGAGCCTATAGAAGCGATTTTCACATCAAAACTCTATCGTTCGGGCGAGACGGCGCGTATTGTTAACATGTATCATAAGGTTGGAATATTCAGCGATAAGAGGCTGAATGATCGTTCCATGGGGGTTTTTGAGGATAAGCCGGCGACTTTATTTTATGACTGGCGTGACAAGCATAAGAATCGCTGGAATTGCCGCCCTAAAGGAGGCGAAAGTTTTGAAGAGATGAAACAACGCTTTGCTGCTTTTATCGAAGATTTATCCAAGAAGAATTATAAGCAAGTACTTATTGTGTCTCATCTGCCCATCTTAAAGGTAGCCAGGGGTTATTTTAAGGGCTTAAGCAATGAAAAAATGGATGCATTGACTGATGCTCAGGTACCAAATTGTCATATTATTCGTTTTAATTTAAAGAGACCGAAAAAAGCTTGACAGATTCAGCGGGAGGAGTAGTATATAAAGAATCAGAAAAGTTCTGGTTCTTTTTTTCTAGTGCTTTGACTGGTACTTTAAATTTCAAATCCCCAAAACTAAATGCATTTGAAGGAGGAAAAAATGCATAAACACTTCTGTAAAATTTGCTACACGTCTGCCCCTCAGGGTGCAATCGCAAATCCAACAATCATTTTTATTAATGAAGACAATTATGCTCAGTCTTTGACTGTGCACTTTGACTGTATTGATAAAGAGATAGTTGGACAATGGAACTCCATGACAATCCCAAATGTATTCCAGGGTAAACCAATCAAATCAATTGTATTGGCTAACTGTGGAACACCGGGATTGAAAATTTCTCATTCTGATTTTACCGTTCTTGAAGAAGCATGGGACCAGGATGGAAATAAAGGAGTGAAGTTTAAAAAAGTTGCTGCAAACATTCTTGCCCAAAAGATAATTGAGCTAAGAAAGCAGGGGACTACAGAAGAACCACAACACAGTATCGTGCCGGAAAGCGGAACTCACTTTGCTCCAATGGCCGCCACTGCATAATGTGAACAAAAGATCTAATAAGAGGCTACTTGTATCTATTTCAGGTAGTCTTTTAAATTTGCTATACTTAATGCATTACTATCTCAATCTATGCCGCGAAACAACCATAAGACATTAGAAAAAGTTATTTCCGAACCCGCTGTCCTGCTTGAAGAAGCAATCGACGGATTTGAGAATTTGGGAAAAAAAGTTATCAGCAAGAAGCCTTTTAAGCGCGCCGAAGAGTATTGGTCTACGCTCGGCCCCGGATTGACCACCGGTGCCTCTGATGATGATCCGTCAGGTATTGCGACCTATTCGCAAACCGGCGCCACCTACGGTTTCCAACTTCTCTGGCTTTCTTGGTTTACCTTTCCGCTCATGTCCATAATCCAAGAAATGTGCGCACGTCTTGGTTTGGTTACCGGCAGGGGCTTAGCAGCCAATATCAGACATCATTATCCTCGCTGGATTTTATATAGCACGGCTTTTTTATTATTAGCCGCCAACTCTTTTAACATTGGGGCTGATTTGGGCGCTATGGCTAAAGGAGCGCAGCTTATTTTCCCACAAGCTAATTTTGTCGCATTAATTGTGTTGTTTGCCGGTTTGAGTCTGGCTCTGCAAATTTTCACCACTTATGCTCGATATGCCAAGTATTTAAAATATTTGGCCTTAGTACTCTTTGCTTATATTCTTTCGGCATTGTTGAGTCATCTTAATTGGAGTGAGGTGGCTTGGCATTCTATTATACCGAGTATTACTTTTTCCAAAGAACAAATCTTCTTAATCTGCGCGATTTTAGGAACAACTATTTCTCCGTATCTGTTTTTTTGGCAGACCTCGCAGGAAGTTGAAGAAGAAAAAATGCATGGCGTCCATACCAATAAGTATTGGCATCAACACCCCGAGCCGCAACAAGTTAAACGGCTGAAAACCGACGTATGGAGCGGTATGTTTTTTTCAAATATCGTTATGTTTTTCATAATCGCCGCTTGCGCCGGAACCTTGTTCGTAAACGGTGGCGGAGTAATTACTACGGCGGCTGACGCTGCCATGGCTCTGCGGCCATTGGCGGGTGATAGCGCCTTTTTCTTGTTCGCTATCGGCATTATAGGCACCGGTATGTTGGCTATTCCGGTCTTGGCCGGTTCGGCTTCCTACGCCATTTCCGAAAGTTTTGGCTGGAAAGAAGGTTTATATCGCAAGTTAAAAGAAGCTCGGGCCTTTTACGGAGTCATTATTATTTCAATGCTTTTGGGAATCATTTTAAATTTCGTCGGGCTGGATCCTATTAAAACTTTGATTTATGCCGCGGTTGCCAATGGCATTATCGCGCCGATTATTTTAGTTCTTATCGTTCGTATGAGCAGTAGTAAAAAAATCATGCAAGAGAATGTTAATCATCCGTGGATGACTAAACTTGGTTGGATTATTACTATCATTATGATGATTTCAGGAGTGGCGGCGATTGCCTCGATGTTTGTATAAAAATTTGTAACTAAAAAGACCTATTGCTTTATAAATTATAAAATTTATTGTTTTGAGCAATAGGTCTGTTAGTTAAGGGAGCGTTTTGTTATAAAAAATGTGCTTTGTACACAGGCCCAGATTTTTTCGTCCGGGATGAAGGCTTCAATAAATATGGAGCCACGATTTTCTAAACAATAAATTTTGTTTAGTGCAAATTCAGAAACATTGGTTTCTGCTACAATGAACTTTTCACGCTGAAGTTCAAATTGCTGCCGCAAGTCAATGCAGCATTTGAGCCACTTCATTTGGTACTCTTCTTCTTCTGTTAGAAGTCCACTTATTTGTTTCTCTTGGAATTTTTCCAACAAACAGATAAGCTCATCCATTGGAGTGGTTTTCATTGTGGGGGTTAGTTGATTGTAGTCGGTGTATAAGTCTGCTTTTTTAAGCATGGTTGATTGGATTGTTAATGTTCGTGGAAAAATTCTGTGATGGGGCCCCCGGCGGGGGACATCAGATAACTATGGTTTACCACCCTCTTAAGACTTTGTCAATGTTGTTTTTGGCCCTAATTCGTGATAAGATAAAAGCAGCAAAAAGCCAATAAAAATGGGCAAATATCATGACTATTGACAGAATATGTCTATTATGATATAATATAAACATATTACATTTAACTTATAAATTATAAAATATATGTCCGAATTATATAACCCAGAAGTAATCAACAAAGATACTTCAGAAGTTAAAAAAGACACTTCACGCGCCGAAGCAGCTCTTACTGAGCAGATTGGCGAAGCGGAAATGAATCAGTTGCTTGAAGACGCAAAGCAACTTGCCGGTCAGAAAGCCAGTGGCTTTACTGATTCTCCGGAAATCAAGGCTCGTTTAGCTGAAATTGCTGAAAAAGCTGAGATCGCTAAGAAGACCCCAATGGGAACTTCTCCTCAGTATACTGAGCTTGCTAAGCTTTTACTTGAAATGGGTGGTCCAGATGTTTCAACTGAGATGGGACGCGAAATGCTGCGTATGTCAACTCAACACATGTTGGATAACGCTCGTAACGCAATGCGCGCCGAACGTGAAACTTTCGAAAACCAAGTTAGCCATTTTGTTAACTCGATTGTAGAAAGTGAAGATTTCAAGAACGCCGCTGATAAAGCTGGAATTCTGAACAACGTTATGGCTGGTATTGCTTCAGACATTGATAGTGGAACTCTCTCAGAAGAGGAAACCAAGGTTATGTCAGAAGTTGTAGCTCGCCTTAAACAACTTGCCTAAATAGGTAGAATAAAAAACAGCCCCCACGGGCTGTTTTTTGTTTGCATTGACTTATGGGCACATTTTTGCTATGCTAAGGGCAATACATCTTATATATTCATCCCTATGCCTGATTATTCACCTGCGATTGACGCGCTCGTCGTGCGCTTGATGCGGGAGCAAGATCTTGATCCGACCGACGAGGAAGCCAAAGAGGCTTTTAAAAGCGAAGCGCTTGATAAGATTAACCACTATATTATCAGCCGCATCCCTGACGAACGTTTGTCTGATTTCGAAGAACTGCTTGCCGAAAACAACCCCGAAAAGATTTCCTATTTTTTAGAAGAGGTAATCGGCCGGGCCGACACAGCGATTGACGAAGCTCTTGTAAACTATTAAATTTTTACATATGCCAGAACCAAAACTTGAGGATTTTTTCAAAGTTAGATCCGAGAAGAATGACCTATCTTATACAAGGGACAAACTCGAGGTTGATATTGATAAACCTGATAACAAAAAGACAATGAGTCTTGGAATAGAACGCTGGCTACAGCAGTTGAATCAATTGAATCAACAGCAATAATATTTGATTATAACCGACTCGCTTACGCGGGTCGGTTTTGTATTGTAGGAATTATTGCGCTTGTGCTATACTGTTGATGATTAGATATGGACGTATTAGCCAATCAACCAGAACTAGCCGGTTATTTTGCCGATTGCTTGATAGAAGAAAAATATTCCTCTGATACCGACGAGGCTAGTTTAGAGGCGATCAAACAGGAATATATCGATAAGATCAATCGAGAAATCAGCCAAGCGGTTTTTGATAATCTGACCGATGACCAGCTGGCTCAATTGGAAGAATTGCTTGAGGAAGGTGACAGTGTAAGCGCGAGTGAGTTTTTACAAGCCGCCATTCCGGACTTGCGACGCTTGATTGTTGAACGGCTTGTAACCCTTAAAGAAGAAAATAATTAATTTTTTACATATATGGGATTTGAAAACAACTTGTTTAGTGAACGCTCGCGTACTAACGAAAAGAACGAGAATCACTTCTCAATGGTCACTACCGCGGCCTTTAACGGCGCCTTTACTGATCATGAAGACATGAAACAAGCGGTTGATGAATTCTCAGAACAGATTCTGTAAACAAAAATCCCCGTCGTCTGACGGGGATTTTTTTTATTGATACTTCTCGTTAAAGTTTTCGGCGTCTGGTTCGGCTTCTATTTTTTTAAACAAGGGTTCGGGATTGGTGATGACAATTGTTTTAATTGATTCTATTACAGTTTCTGTGTCTGGCCAGACTCTGAACTTTAGTCCGAGCATTGTCTCGAGCTTTTGTGCTGATTGAGAGGCGATAGGTTCAAGCAAAATACGCAACGCCACCGTAATAAGTAGAGCGTTAGCCATGATTTGATTATAGGCGCTTATATCTTCTTTTTTCTTCCACGGTGTTTCATCAGATAAATATTTATTGCCAAAGCTTGATAAATCAAGAATTGTTTCAGCGTAATCTCTGAACTTGCATTCTTCTAATAATAATTTTGCTTCGGCTAAACGTACATCAACTTTTTTAATAATCTCATCACTTGCTTTAAGTGAAGAAAAGTCCAGGTTTTCAGAAAGTTTAATTGTTCTAAATAAGAAGTTTCCCAGGTTGGCGATAACCAAATTGTTGGTCTTAACGATAAAGTCAGCCCAGGTAAAGTCGCTGTCGTGATTTTCCGGCATAATAAGGCAGAGGTAGAGGCGAATCAGATCTAAGCCGAAATCATCGGCAATCTTTCGCGGATCAAGTGTAACGCCGCGGCTTTTGGAAAAGCCTTCGTCACCAAGGGTTAAGAATTGGTTAATGGCCGGTACGTCAGGCAAGTGAAGCTTCTCATCATAACCATGCAATTGTCCGGGCCAGAATAAGGTATGGAATACTAAATTGTCTTTGCCCATGAAATAATAATGTCCGGCTGTTTCGTCGTACCAGAAATCTTTCCAAGTTTCATTATTATGTGCTTTTGAATATTGGATTGAAGCGGAAAGATAACCGATAACCGCTTCAAACCACACATAGATTCTTTTATGTTCATGCCCTTCAATGATTTGCTCAGGCTTCATTTTATCAACCGGAATAGCAACACCCCAATCAAGATCGCGAGTGATAGCTCGGCTGTTAAGACCGCCTTTAAGCCAACGCTCCGCCTCATTGAAAATCCACGGTCGCCATTTCGCGCCGTGTTCCTTGAGATATGTTTCTAAAAAAGTTTCGAGTTTTCCCCAGGCGAAAAAGTAATGCTGACTCTTCTTAATAATAACCGGAGTCTTGGTCAGCTTGCTTATTGGATTGATTAATTCGCCTTGCGCCAAAATTCTGTCACAGCTGTCGCATTGGTCAGAGCGCGCTTCCGTAAAACCGCAATGAGGGCAGGTACCTTCAACATAACGATCAGGTAAAAACTTATTTTCAGTTTCAGAATAATATTGATCGGAAGTATCGGGATAAATTAAACCTTTATTTAAAAGAGTAATAAAGATATCTTGAACAACTTCGGTATGTATTGGATTGTCGGTCTTGGTATATAAATCAAAGCTCAAGCCCAGGTCCTTAAACAGTTGGAGATTTTTTGTGTGATACTCATCGACCACGTCTGCGGGTTTTAATTTTCGTTTGTCGGCTTCAAGTGCAATTGGAGTACCGAAACAATCAGACCCCGAAACCATTAAGACATTATTTCCAATAAAGCGGTTAAAACGCGCAAAGATATCAGACGGCAATAAATAGCCGGCCAGGTGCCCTAAATGAATATCGCCATTGACATAGGGCCAGGCAACGCCGATAAAGATGTTCTTTTTAGTGCTCATACAATCAGTATATCATTATTCTTCGCCTTTTTGCTGTCTCCACAAAGCCGCGTAGAGTCCTTTTTCCTCAAGGAGGCTGTCGTGGGGTCCTTGCTCAGAAATAAGGCCTTTTTCCAGGACATAAATGCGATCCGAATGCATAATCGTGGAAAGGCGGTGAGCAATTAATATTGTAATTAAATGAGGCTTGGCCTGACTGATGGCTTTGATTGTTTCAGTAATTTCATGTTCGGTAATAGAATCAAGACTTGAAGTCGCTTCATCAAAAATAATCAAATCAGGTTGGCGCAACAACGCGCGGGCGATAGCAAGGCGTTGCTTTTCTCCCCCGGATAATTTTAACCCGCCTTCGCCGATTCTTGTGTTTAGGCCTTCGGCGCCGCGTTTGATAATGGCGATGGCGGCTGATTGTTCAAGCGCTTCCAAGCATTGTGCGTCAGTGGCGTTTGGTTTTACAAACAAAAGATTGTCTTTGATAGTTCCGGCAAAAAGCTGTGTATCTTGCGAAACATAAGAAATCTTTTGTTTAAAAGTTTCAGGTTTTAGATGTGACAAATCAATATCATTAACAGAAATTCGTCCGCTCGTCGGTTGGTACAAACCTAAGATTAATTTAATCAGACTGGTTTTGCCGGCGCCGCTCGGACCGACAAAGGCCACGGTTTCTCCTGGTTTGATTGTCAGATTAATCTTATCAAGAGCGGGACGATTGGCATCGCCATAACTAAAGCCAACATTTTCAAAACTTAAATCAGTTACTGAAGGAATTTCTTTGGTGCGATGCGTTGTATCTTCCGGTTTCATATTAAGAATCTCGTCCAAAGTTTCATTGCTCGCTTTTGCTTCCTGATATTGCGAAGCAACGTTACTCAATTCATAAAGAGGATTAAAGATAAAGAAGGAGTAGAAAAGTAAACTAAAGAATTGTCCGAGGGTAACGGTATTATTGAAGATAAGCCAGAGCAGCAGCAATAAGATGCTTGAACGGCAGAAGTTAATCAAAGTGCCTTGGACAAAGCTCAGAGTTCTGATCAATTTGATCTTTTTTAGTTCCAGAGCAAGTATTTCGTTATTCACGATATTCAAGCGTTCGGTTTCCTGGGCTTCGAGTCCAAGACTTTTTACCAGCTCTACATTACGCAGGGTCTCAGTAGTCGAACCGGCTAAAGCTCCCATTCGTACAACGATATCTTTTTGCGCTTGTTTGATTTTTTTACTAATGTAAAAAGTTAGACCACCGACAATTGGTAGGAGCGCTAAAAATGCTAAGAAGATTGACCAATGAATTGTGAACGAATAAATCAACACGAAGAGCAAGCCGATCATGGCGACAAAGACGATGTTTATCGCGCTTGTAATAATTGTTTGAGTATCAATTCTCGCTTTTTGTAATTTTTGAAGGATTTCTCCGGACTTTTGATCTTCAAAGACAAAGTAAGGCAGAGAAAATGCGTGGGTTACGCCGCGGGCATACAGGGAAGCACCTAAATTCTGCGTGACAAAGTTTACAAAATAATCTTGGAAGTTTTTGGCAATACGGGAAACCAAGGCAACGCCGACCGAAGCGAGCAGCAAAAGGGTTACGCCTTTAAGGAAGTTAGCTTGAGCAAACTCATTGACGCGGCTTGCGTAATGGTCGATTAACAAGCGGAAAATTTGCGGATCCAATAAAGAAAAGACTTGGTTGATGGTCGCAAGTCCCAGAATAAGCACTAATTTCTTTTTGTAGCGTTTAAGATATTGGAAGATTAATTTCATAGAATGAGTGGATGATAGTGTGTATAGGATACTGGAAAATATCAGTTTTGTCTAGTATTATAGGAAAAAACGTTTATCTGGTATATAATAAAATAACTATGAATATAACATCAATTATCGGCCGCGAGATATTGGATAGCCGCGGTAATCCGACCGTCGCTGCGACCGTCACCCTTGATTCAGGCGTTGAAGCAAGTGCTGCTGTGCCAAGCGGAGCCTCTACGGGTCAATACGAGGCCCATGAGCTTCGAGACGGCAAAGCAGAGCGCTATAACGGTTTAGGTGTTACCAAAGCTGTTAAAAACATCAATGAGATTATAGCCAATGCCTTGATTGGCAAGCCGGCTGATGCACAATCCGAAATCGATAAGATAATGATTGATTTGGATGGCACCCCAACAAAAACTAAAATTGGAGCAAATGCCATATTGGCGGTTTCTTTGGCTTGCGCTCGAGCGGCGGCTAAAGAACATAATGTTCCACTCTATCGCTATATCAGGGAAATTTCCGGCTTTGGCCCCTTGCCTTTGTTGCCGGTGCCCATGATGAACATTATTAACGGCGGACGTCATGCCGATTGGGCGACAGATATCCAGGAATATATGGTGATGCCGATTGGCGCTGAAAATTTTTCAGAAGCGTTGCGCATGGGCACGGAAGTGTATCATGCGTTGAAAAAAATAATTACAGATCAAGGAGAGTTGGCTATGATAGGCGATGAAGGCGGTTTTGTTCCAAAGTCAGAAGATAATGAAGCACCGCTTAAATTAATTATGAAAGCGATTGAAGTGGCCGGATATACAGCCGGAACAGATATTGTTTTGGCAATCGATGCGGCGGCGGCCGAATGGTATAAGAACGGACAATATCATTTGAAGAAAGAAGGCGCGCGTGATGCGAGTAAGTTGAAAGAGTGGTATTTGGATCTTGCTAAGCGTTATCCCTTATTCTCGATTGAAGATCCGTTTGGGGATGATGATTGGCAGAGCTTTAATGCGTTGACTGCCGAAGCGGATAAATTGCAAATTGTTGGCGATGATTTGTACGTTACAAATAAAACTCGCCTTGAGCGGGGGATTCAGGAAAAATCTTCTAACGCTATTTTAATTAAACCAAATCAAATTGGAACCCTGACTGAAACTATTGAAACTATTAACTTGGCTCAGGCTAATCATTTTAAAGTTGTGATCTCGCATCGAAGCGGGGAGACACCAGATGACTTTATCGCTGATTTAGCGGTGGCTTGTGGCGCAGGACAAATTAAGACCGGCGCACCGGCACGAGGAGAAAGAGTCGCAAAGTATAATCGCTTATTGGAGATTGAAGCTGAGATGGGAACTGGAGCGAAATATTATAAGTTGTAAACTCTACTATTATGAACCTTCCTTTTCTATTGGTTAAATACGCCCTTTGTTGGTGGGTGCTTTATTTTTGTATCTCCAAATTATTACAAGTTTTTCTAGCTATCACGTTTTTTCTACTTTCTAATTTAGAGTTTCTCCAGGGAGTCGATGAAAAATATTTTCTTGTTATTTTATGGGGTTCGGTCCTTTTGGCGAGCTTTGCAGTAACACTCCTTACAGTAAAAATAATTATTAATAAGAAAGTTTTGAGAACTAAAAAATTATTTATCTTTTTAACGGCTTTACAGGTATTGCTAGGTGTGGGGGTCTTCCTTTCTATATATGTTTTAAATGAGAGATCTTCTGGCCCTGGGTACCTTTTTTATGCCATAGCTTCAGGAGCTGCAGGTATTTTGCCTCTCTTTTATTATTTACGTGATCCAGCGAAGAGATTTATTGGTCATTAAAGTAGTGTCTGAAATTTGAGTATTGTTTGTTAACTTACTAACTATTGTTTATATAATAAAAAGGGTATCAATTGATACCCTTTTTGTATAGCAATATTATATATCCAAATTCTCTACCTTCTTTGCATGCGTCTGGATAAAGTGCTTGCGGGGAGCAACATCGCCGCCCATAAGCATTTCAAATGTTTCAGAAGTCAAAGCAGCATCTTCAATGGTTACACGTTTTAATAAACGAGTTTTCGGATCCATGGTCGTTTCCCAAAGCTGCGACGGATTCATTTCTCCTAAACCTTTGTAGCGCTGAATATTGATGCGGGCGACAGCCTTAGTCTTCTTATCAGCCGCTTCTTCTCCCGTATCAGTCGCATCAGAGCCTTCTGTGCCAACTTCAGTTTCAATAACCACTTCGCCGCCCTTGGTCATCTCAGCAAGAATCTTATTTTTTTCTTCGTCAGAATACGCATAACGGGCGGTCGCGCCTTTTTTAATTTGGTACAAAGGCGGTTGGGCGATATAGACATAGCCGTCAGCTACGAGTTGATTGAAGTGGCGGAAGAACAGTGTTAAAAGAAGAGTTCTGATGTGTGCTCCGTCAACGTCTGCATCGGTCATGATAATAATTCGATGATAACGAAGTCTTGATACGTCAAATTGATCATCAATATTGGTCCCCAAAGCAATAACAAGATTTTTAATTTCATTATTGGCAAGCATTTTATCAAGACGAGCGCGTTCAACGTTCAATATTTTTCCGCGCAAAGGCAAAATCGCTTGGAAGCCTCGATCACGGCCTTGTTTGGCTGAGCCTCCGGCTGAATCTCCCTCAACAATATATAATTCCGATTCTTCAGGTTTTCTACTTGAACAATCTGCTAATTTTCCCGGCAGGGTCATGCCTTCCAAAGCACCTTTGCGTAAAATTGTGGCGCGAGCCGTACGTGCAGCCAAACGGGCTTGAGCGGTCAAGAAACACTTGGCGACGATTGCCTCAGCTTCCCGAGGATGTTCTTCGAGATACATTGTAAAAACATCGCCCATGACTTGTTCAACAGCGGTTTTCATTTCGGCGTTGCCCAACTTATCCTTGGTTTGACCTTCAAATTGCGGATCGGCTAACTTAACACTGATAATGGCAGTCAAACCTTCGCGGACATCTTCACCCGTCAGGTTTTCGTCTTTTTCTTTAATCAAATTCTTGGCGCGCGCGTAGGTATTCAAAGTTCTGGTCAACGCCGTCCTGAATCCTACGAGGTGGGTTCCTCCGCCCGGGTTAATGATGTTGTTGGCAAAAGCTAAGACGTTTTCGTTGTAGCCATCATTGTATTGCAAAGCAACTTCAACGCGTCCTTCCTTAACTTCGCGGTCTACGTAGAAGATCGTTTCATTCTTAACGCTGTTATGGCGATGAAGCGCATCGACATAGGTTCTGATACCGCCCTCAAAATGAAAAGTAAAATCTTTGGGTGAATGATTGTCACGTCGATCGCGAACAGCTATGGTAATACCTTTATTCAAATAAGCTTGTTGACGCAAACGATCAAGAATCTTGCCCCAGTTATATTCCAATTCTTCAAAAATTGTGGCGTCGGCCTTAAAGGTCATAATCGTTCCGGTTTTCTTTGTTGGACCAATGGCAGCCACCTTCTTCTTCGGCTTGCCCATGTTATATTCCTGTACCCAGATTTTGCCGTCTTTATGAACCTCGGCTTTCATATATGAGCTCAAAGCGTTCACGACGCTGGCTCCAACTCCGTGTAAACCGCCTGAAACTTTATAACCGCCACCGCCGAATTTTCCTCCGGCATGGAGCGTAGTCATGATGGTTTCCAACGCCGAGACTTTGGTAGTTTTGTGGATATCAACCGGGATACCGCGACCGTTATCGCCAACTGAAACCATTCCGTCGGGCAAGAGATCAACAGTAATAAGATTAGCAAAGCCGGCCATGGCTTCGTCAATCGAGTTATCGACGATTTCCCAGATCAAGTGATGTAAACCTGCGGCTGAAGTTGAACCGATATACATACCCGGTCGCTTGCGTACCGGGTCGAGTCCTTCAAGGACGGTGATTGATTCTGCGTTATAATCGCTTTTTGGGGTCTGCTTTTTTAGTTCTTTTGCCATAATAAAATCTGTAGTTAGGTTCTTTAAATATATCAAAATAAGTGGCTTATTGCAAGTAAAAATTGTTTATCAAAATCGTACAATTATGGTATAATTTGGACATGTTTATAGACCAAGCGGCGCCGAGCCCGGCGCCTGCAATCAATCAGCCGCCCGAAGCCCCGAAAGCGTTAATCGGACGAAAAGAAATGATTATTATTTCCGTAATCGCGGGAGTGATTGTTCTTGGCGCGGGCGGATGGTGGTGGTGGAGCACGATGAATACACCGGCGCCGGAGCCGGTCGTTCAGGAAGAGCCGAAAGACAATACCGGCTTACCGAGCACGCTAAATCCAGTTGATAATGAAGAACAGCCGACAGAAACAAATTCGAATATAAAAGGAGAAAATATCACTTTTGGGGCTTTTTATAAAGCCGAAGGAAAAGAGTTGGATATAAAAATACCCGGCGTTGCCCTGCCTTTGAACATCAAGAGTCAAGTTTCCAACTATTATGATACGGCGCGAAAAATTAATATTGATCCGATTATCGGCAATTTAAATCAAGACGGTTTTGCGACCCTTGATTCTCCGTTCACAAAATCAAATAACGACTTTTTCGGAACTTATAATGAATTGAAACAGCGTTCAATACCGATTATAGTCTCAAGCGATTTTCTCGTATATTACTATCAGAATTCTCTCAAGCAGATATACAAAGAAATCGAAGCATCATATTTTTATGAAAGCTTGTGGCGTATCAATAAGACCATGTATGAACGCGCTAACGGCCGTTATCAGGATCGGCGTTCCAAGCTTGGCGTCAGTTCAGATCCCTTGTTGGAAGCTGAAAGACTGGAAGCGGCGTATTTTGCCGTAGGTTTGATGCTGTTGAAGCCGCAAGCTGAACAAATTAACGCCACCGAAGATCTCAACAATAATAAAAAGTTCAAGCCGAGCGAAGCGAGCCGTTATGACTTCAGTTTGCCGAGCTATTTAAGCGAAGATGTTTCAAAAGAAGTCGCTTTAATTCGCGAAGCCCGAGTCCAAGGCAAATCACCGGCCCTGCTTTATAATCGTGATTACAAAGAATTCAAATTGCCGGCAGAATATACTGAAACAGCCAAGCTTAGTAATTTCTTTATTGCAAGCCGTTGGAATTCTTCACTCTTCCCGCTTTATTTCAAAGAAGCCAGCTGCGCCAACTGTTTGCTCGACAGAGAAGATTGGGTTATCAACCAGACGGCGGCCCACTTAATCGCGAGCGACTTATCCGCCGACCAATCCTTAAAGAACGAATGGGCGAAGATTTACAAAGTCATTTCTTATTTTTCGGGTTTGCGCAGCGAATTGACCTATCTGCATTTTGAAACCATCCGTAAGCAAATTTACAAAGAAGCATCACTTGAAGAAGTTTTTGGTACTGACAGTTTCGACCGTTTAATAAAAATGCGCGATGAGTTAGCAAAATTGAATTTTAACGAGGCTGAAGGTGGTTATCCGCGTAACGATTCGACTAAGCCGTATTTGGGTATGCGTCTCTTGCAAAGTTCATACTGGCCCAGCCGCTCATTTTATGACCAACTGACCTTTGCCAAGGTGGGCAATCATAACCAACCTATGGTTGATAACAAGCGGGTTTCATATTTAAGTTCCTGTGATGATCGCGGTAAGCTTTTCCGCTGTCGGGGTATCGGCTTTGATGTATTGCGCCCGATTCTAAACACTATCCCAAAGAGTAAATTCCTGTCAGACAACGCCAATTATAAGGATTACGCCGCGCAAAGTGAAAAGCTCAAAACCGAATTGAAGAAGTTTGACGCCGTGTTATGGCATGCCAATAATTTCTGGTCAACCTTGAATTTAGGCGCCGCTTATATTAATACCGGAGTGACAGCCTTGCCGTATATGTCTTCCGAGCGTTGGTCGGAAAGAAAGATTTCCACGAGTTTGGCGATGTTGGCCAGTCTTAGTTTGCCGGCCGATACATGGACATTGCCACGCGACAAAAAGTCTTCGGGCCTCGAGGTGACTGAAGTTGACGGTTCATTCAACTATATCGAACCGGATGTCGCGCTCAGTGATGAACTGGTGGCCAACACTAAAATGTTATTTTCAACTTTGATCGGTCTGGAAGTAGTAAAGGATAATGATCTTCGTTTTAATGATTTGATCGGCAAGTTGACTATGAGCCGTGATATCGTACGCAAAGAACTTGAGAATAAAGAAATCAGCTCTGATGAATACCAATTCATCAGCGATTTTACCGGCCAATTTTCAATCGCTGCTTTAGGCTCCAAAACTAACAGCGTCAGTTTCAGCGATCCGGCAACAGCCAAACAATACAGTTTGAAGCAGAGCAGTATGCCATTGAAACTTATCTTTATCATTTACAACAAATCCGGCAAGCGGGTTCTTGCCGCCGGTCCGGTTTTCAGTTATAAAGAACAATAAGCATATGCCTCAACCAAATCCGCAACTTGATGAACGCGTAAAGCATTTTCGAGATACTGAAGGACTATCAACCCGGCAGCTTGATTTCGGTTTGTGGTATCTGCGGAACAGGAAGAAATTTTTCTTTACGCTCGTGTTTCTCCTTTTGCTCATTGCCGGAGGAACTATCGGCTATTCCTTGTATCAATTTTCCTCATATCTGTTCGTCGGCATTAAACAAGACAAACAGACTTTTCTTGATTTGACTTCAGCTACCAGTCTCGTAACCAATAAAACGAACAGCGGTAATAACATCAGTTATTCGGAGGTGCGCATGATGCAAGGACAAGATAATAAGTATGATTTTGTTGTAGCCGTCACCAACGCCAACCCGATGCTGTCGGTTAAAATCAAGTATGCCTTTGAGGTCAACGGTCAGAAAATTGCCCCGGCTGAAGATTTCGTCTTGCCACAGGACACCAAATATCTGATGGCGTTACATCAAGATGTAGCGGCGGGCGCCAGTGCGAATCTTATTATCGAAAGCACGAGCTTTATCCGAGTTGATCGACATAAGGTCGCCGATTGGAGCCAGTATCGCCTGGAACGCATGAATTTCGTTATAGAAGATGCAAAATTCATTGCCGGAGCGGAAAGCGGTTTGTCCGAAAAGATTAATGTTGGACAATTGGATTTTAAAATTACCAATCATAGCGCATACGGTTATGTCAGGGTGCCATTGTCAATCATCTTAAAGAGCAATGGATCAATTGTCGCCGTTAACCGTTATTGGCTTGATAGTTTCCGCAGTGGAGAAATAAGGACAGCGCAAATCAGCTGGCCGGGAAAATTACCCGTAGTCAACGAAGTTGAAATTATCCCCGATATTAATATTTTGGATGATTCAGTATATTTGAAATATTCAACCTTATAGAAAGGAGTTTGCATGAAACGATTTTTCTTATTTTTAAAACACATTGACTGGCTGATTGCTTTGCCAGTCATTGTTTTAGTAGCATTTAGTTTGGCCGAGCTTTATAGCATCAGTTTGGGACAAGGGGGAGCGAGTTGGGAATTTTTTAAGAAGCAACTGGTTTTCACCGTCATCGGCTTGGCAATATTTTTTGTGCTGGCCTTGATGGATTTTCATCATCTCTACAGTTATTCCAACTATCTGTATGTCATCGCCGTACTTTCTTTGATAACCGTATTATTTTTCGGACAAACCATTAACGGAACCCGCGGTTGGTTCGGATTTTTCGGGCTCGGTCTGCAACCGGTGGAATTGGTTAAAGTTATTTTGGTGGTGTGTTTGGCGCGTTATTTTTCAAAGGCTTCGATGGCGGCGCGACCGCTTAAACATCTTTTGGTTTCCGGATCCTTTACGGCCCTGCTAATCTTGTTGATTATGTTGCAGCCGGACCTTGGTTCAGCGGCGTTGTTATTCGCGGTTTGGATTATATTGTTGATTGCCAACAATGTTCCGCGCAAATATCTTATAGTGATTTTTGCGAGCATGTTCATAGTATTTTTACTGGCGTGGCAATTCACTTTTAAAGATTACCAGCGTGAACGCGTCTTAACTTATTTCAAGCCCTCAGCTTCATCAACCAATTATAACGTCAAGCAGGCGATTATCGCGGTGGGCGCCGGAGGAATGTTTGGTCGCGGTTTGGGTTTTGGTTCGCAGTCGCAACTCAAATTTTTACCTGAAGCAAATACCGACTTTATGTTTGCCGTTATTGCCGAAGAACTGGGTTTGGTGGGTGTCATTGTGGTGATGGGTTGCTTTGGATTACTGCTCTTTCGTTTCATTTCCAGCCTCTCTCGGGGCCGCAATTATTTCGGCTCTTTAATCATCGTTGGAGGGGCGGGCTTGATTTTTATTGAAATGTTTATTAATATTGGTAT
>CAYUIC010000001.1:38160-48501 GCA_964444675.1 uncultured Gammaproteobacteria bacterium
AATTTTGCCGGTTATCGGCATTCCGTTGCCGTTTGTCAGTTATGGCGGCAGCGCCCTTATCGCCCATTTGGCCTTGGTTGGCGTTATGCACAGCATTACGCGCCGTACCGTGGCTAAACGTTAAGAATTAACTCTATTACTATGTCTGAAGCAATGGAATTGGCAGCTGTTCTGCGTACAGGAAGGGTCGCCGATATTAAAGAAACTATACCGGCCGTTATCTACGGTTCAGGAGTCGAAAATACCTCATTGGCGGTTAAGCGTTCCGAATTTGAGCGCGTTTTTGCCAAGAGTGGAGAATCAGGACTTGTTTCCTTGAAACTTGATGACGGGCGCGATATGCCGGTTATTATCAAGGACATCCAATTCGATGCGGTTAAGCATCGCGCTATCCACGTGGATTTTTATAAGGTTAACATGAACGAGAAGGTTGTTGCCGAAACAAGTTTGAATTTCATCGGTGAAGCTCCGGCTGTTAAGGCTCACGGCGGAATTGTCGTCGAACATCTTGATCACATCCAGGTAGAATGTTTGCCGGCTGATTTGGTACAGAAGATTGATGTTGACGTTTCATCATTGGCCGAACTCGGTGATTCAATCTATATCAAGGACATCAAGCTTCCGAAAGGAATCGAAGTTAAGAATGACGCTGAGGAAATTGTTGTCCACGTTGTTGAACCTAAGAAGCATGTTGAAGAAGAGGTAGTCGCCGCTCCGACTGCTGATGCCGCCGCTCCGGCTGCTGATGCTAAAGAAGGCGAAGCGAAGGAAGGTGAGGCTACAGAAAAGAAAGACGACAAGAAATAATTCTTTAGTACTAAATAAAAAACTCCTCCACTCGGGGGAGTTTTTTATTATTGTGTTTTATTGATTGATCATTGTCTGAACCGCGAGATACCGCTGATGAGCAGATGCACACAGATAGTATTAACTATAATTAAACAATAGTATATGAAATATTATAAATCAGATATTACTGAGAAAATAATTAAGTGCGCGTTTAAAGTACATAATGGTTTAGGTAATGGATTTCAGGAACTTGTCTATCAACGAGCCCTGGCACATGAATTCAGAGAAGAAGGATTATTATTTGAAAGAGAGAAAGAGATGACTATTTATTATGCAGACACAGAAATAGGCAGGCGTAGAGTAGATTTCTTAGTAGATGAAGATATTATGGTTGAGTTAAAAGCGGTTACTGAATTAGAACGAGTGCACACTGCTCAGGCTATAAACTATATTGAGGCATATAACGTGAAACTTGCTCTACTCATTAATTTCGGATCAAGAAGAGTGGAAATTCGTAGGTTCATTAAATCTGATGCAAGTATCAGAGGAAATCAGTCTATCTGAGGTATCTCGCGGTTCAGACAATGTTAAACAGTTGAGACGATTCCCAGTCTTATCTGCCCTGATAAATCAGTCTTGAAAGTACTGTTAGGAAAGATTTTTTTAAAACCATTTTTCTGACCAGGGTTTATTTCACAAAGCAAAGTATAGTTAGAATATGTCTTTAATTGCCTAGCTAATTTTTTGTAATATACTAATCCGTCAGTTCCTCCGTACAAGGCGGATTTCGGTTCTTTCTGGATTGTTTTTTCTTTCATCTCTTTTTTATTTAAGTAGGGGAGGTTGGCAAGAATAATAAGGTTGTCACTTTTATTAAGTTTTACATTAGAAAGAAGATTAGATTTTAAAAATTTAATTTTTTTATTAACTCCAAGATTCTTTGCATTTGTTTTTGCGATAGCTATAGCTTTACTTGAAGTATCGATAGCAATGCCATGAGCTTGGGTATTTTTAATAACACTACAAATCAAGCAACCTGAACCAGTTCCAATATCGATGACTAAAGTTTTTGGATTAATATATCTTAAAGCTTCTTCAACCATTAATTCGCTTTCCGGTCGTGGAACTAAAGTATCTTTAGTAACCTTGAATCTGAGACCATAAAACTCTTTATAACCTAACATATAAGCAACAGGAACAAACGTAGCTCTTTGAGCAATCAATTTATTAAAGCTTATATTTTGTTTATTTGTTAATATAATTTCCTCATGACTCAATATATACGAACGGTTTTTTCCTAACACAAAAGCTAAGAGTAATTCGGCATCTAAATACGCTGAATCTATCTTGGCTTTTTGTAGCTTCAAAATTGCCTGATTAAGAGCTTTTTTGGCTGTTAAAGTGTTCTTTGAGGGCATGAGTGATTTCATCAATTTCGCCGTCCATGATGAGTTTGATGGAGTGCCAGCTTTGATTGACGCGGTGATCAGTTACGCGATCCTGAGGGAAATTATAGGTTCTAATTTTGTCGGAACGATCGCCACCACCCACTTGTTCTTTGCGGGCCGCTGATTCTGAAGCGCGTTTTTCATCCTCGGCTTTCTGTAATAAACGTGAACGCAAGACCTGTAACGCTTTTTCTCTGTTCTGATGCTGTGATTTCTGGTCTTGGCAGGAAACAATCATTCCTGTCGGGATATGCAGAATGCGAATTGCGGAGTAGGTGGTGTTCACGCTTTGACCGCCTGGTCCAGAAGAACAAAAGGTATCGATACGGATATCCGAAGCTTTGATTTCAATGTCCACTTCTTCTGCTTCGGGAAAAACGGCAACAGTCACGGCCGAGGTGTGGATGCGACCGGCTTTTTCCGTTTCGGGAACTCGTTGCACGCGATGAGTGCCGCCTTCGAACTTTAGTAGGCCATACACATTGGAACCCTCAACCGTAAAGATAATTTCTTTGTAACCGCCAAGTCCGATTCGGTTTGAGTCCAGCACTTCAATCTTCCAACCTTGTCGTTCGGCAAAACGCGAGTACATGCGAAAAAGTTCAGCCGCGAAGAGAGTGGATTCGTCACCACCGGTTCCGGCGCGTATTTCAACAATCGCATTTTTCTTATCTAACGGATTAGCAGGGAAGAGTTCATCTTTAATCTTTTGTTCTAGGTCTGTGATCTCAGTCTCAAGTTGTGTGTTTTCTTCCTCTGCCATAGCAACTAAATCAGCGTCAGAACCATCAGACAGAATAGCAAGATTGCCCTCAAGCGCGATTTTTGCCTTTTCGAGTTTATCAATCATTTCAATGACGTATTTTAAGTCAGAATGTTTTTTCGCGGCAGCCTGCAATTTCTTGCGATCAGCCTGAAGTTCCGGACTCATCAGTTCGGTTTCCAGTTCTTTGAATTGTTGTTTGATTTCTTCGTACATATATACAAAAACCCGACACTGATATAGTAGCACAAAGCTACCGTTTCAGTATCGGGTTTTAGAGTAGTTATTTTTTGTCAGCCTTGGCTTTCTTGGCAACAGACTTGGCTGATTTGGCGGCACGCTTGGCCGTCTTGCCACGAACTCCCTTTAAAGCAGTCTTGGCTTCAGCTTTTGCTTTAAACTTCTCGACGCGGCGAGCCGTGTCAACGAGTTTCTGCTTGCCGGTATAGAACGGATGGCAAGCCGAGCACAATTCAGTCGCCAGCTCAGGCATGGTTGAACCAACGACCATGACGTTGCCGCACGCGCATTTAATTTGCGCGGTTGGGTAATATGTTGGGTGAATTTCCTTTTTCATAAAATTAAATACTCGAGAATTCTACCACAAGCTTTTAAATATGTCAAAAGTGGCCTAAAAAGGTAAACTATTGACAAAATATATAATATATGATATAATATAAACAATTAAATAGTACCGTCAAAATCAAAGCAAAAGGAGCAATGAGATGAAATCAAGTAATAAGATTGAATCATTTGATAACGCCAGGAATTGGGCACTTATTATTGTAGGAATATTAGTATTACTTAGACTTGCGCTGTATTTGTATGACGAGGTAGTAAAGTTAGAAGAAAAAAAGAGTGACCTTGTAAGCAGTGGAATATTCGATGTTTCGGTTGAAAAAGAAAAGGAAAACCTGGTCATTCAGCCAATCGAATTTACCCCGGGATTTGTTGATGACTACGGCGCACCTCTTAGCTCTAATTCGTATTATGTAATTAGGGTCAAAAACGGACGCAGTTTGTTACTTCCGGTTCGCGAGCCGAGATATTCGGATGGCACATCAAAGATGGAGTTTCTGCAGACCAGTTTGCAGCTCATGATCGTTGAGATGAACACTGCTGACATGAAGGTTCTCGGTACCGCTCTGAATCACATCCAGAAAGTGCGGGTTTTACTTACAGGTCCGAACCACATAGAAATATGGGATTCGGGCAGAGGCATGGAATTTAAGGTTCAATGATAAAAAGTTCTTTATAAAAAACGCTTACACTAAGTAAGCGTTTTTTAGTTATCTTGACAAAATAGAGAAAAAGTGATTAAATCTTAAATTAGCTCATTAACAATTTCTCCTTGTTTTTTGTTTTACTTAGGACATCAGTGGTGTTTTGGGTTAAACAAAAAACATTTAATGGAGAAATATCATGACAAAAAATCAGTTGCTTAACACTCAGATGCATAAACTGGGTTTACCCAATTTAGTGGTCAACCATTTCTTTAACGCGAGACATGATTCAGAAGATGAGGTAGTGACGCTTAAAGAATTCTTTGAGATGAATCACCAAATATTTACGCACAATACAGCATTCTTTACTAAGAAAAGCCAAAAGCGTAGATTTTTCAGTAATTACTGGTTCACTGACGGTTTTGTGAAAACAAGTAAGACCTGGCAGATATTAAAGAAATTTCTGTTAAATAATAACTTTATACACAGAGATTCCCTTCATTTATTGGATAAAGAATCAGCTAGTATTAACTTATTAAGTAAAAAACAAATTTTATCTTTGCCAGTTGAGGGTATTTTTTCGAAGCGCACTGTTTTTCATCACATTATTGAATATATGTACGGCAGCGAGCCGGTTAGTGCTGACTATAGGTATAAGGGTGCTTATGATAATGCAATGCGCAGATACGCTACAAAACTTCATGGAACAACAGTTGCTCAGATACTTGCATTAACAGGTAAGGAAATAAAATTGATATTTAATAAAAGCGATAGTTTCTGGCGCCAATATAGGATGTCATTACATAATCTCCAGCAGAAGTTTAAGAGCTGGGGGCTGACAAAGTATGATGGTCCATTTATGGCTTTATATTTATATCCGACCTGCCATACAAAAAAGGAATTCATAATTCGTTTAACCACCGAATACGGTTTTACTGTTTCCGAAGCCAGGTTGGCTTTAACATTGGGTAAAAAAGCCGGGTGGATATATTGGAGGAAATAAAATGAAACTAAAAACTGACTATCGGCTTTTAACAACTTTGTTATATATAGAGCCAAAAAGCCTCGCTACTGCAGAACCGCTTATTGATATGTATACAAGAAAAATGACAGCAGCTTTACGTAGACCAGTTGATATGGGAGCTCTTTCAGTGCATTCTGCGGGCAGTGAACATGAAGATGTTCTCTTTCATCCAGGCATGGTTATGAGAGGTTTCCATTGCTGTAAATGTGGTAAAGCATCAAGCGGCAATTGCGATTATGTTTTAGCAGACGGTTCCATCACCAATTCACTCGCGATTCATTATCTTGCGTATCACCGGCAGGAAGTTCCCGCCCGGGCGCTCGAAATCATTGCGGGATTTAAAAGCGGTGAAGAAGAACCGACTGAAGATGATCTGTCAGGAGCAGTATGGAGATACCATGAAAAAAAGAAGCTATTTATTTCTAAAGCTCATTAACCAAAAGCTTAAAACAAGAAAAGCGGATTCAATGAATCCGCTTTTTTCGTTGGTGCCTCGAGAGAGAATCGAACTCTCATGGATTGCTCCGCACGATTTTGAGTCGTGTGCGTCTACCAATTCCGCCATCGAGGCATAACGACCTGAATTGTAAATAAAAAATCGTGAATTGTCAAAGGCGTGTCCGCAGGCTATAATAAGCGTGCTATGGGCATGATTATCTCTATTGTTAACCAAAAAGGCGGCGTCGGTAAAACCACGACCGCTGTTAATATCGCGTCATACTTGGCGCACATGGGTAAACATGTGCTTTTGGTTGATATTGACCCGCAAGCTAACGCCACTTCGGGCCTGGGTATTGATCACAAAAATTTGGAATTTGGTATTTATGAAGCGTTAGTTGGATTGCGCGATATTTCGAGCGTTTTGAAACGAACCGTGCAAGATAGATTAACCGTTGCTCCTTCAACGATTGCTTTGGCCGGCGCCGGCATTGAACTTGTCTCTATTGATAATAGAGAAACACGTTTACTTAATCTCCTGGAACAAGTCCGAAATGATTATGATTTTATTATTATTGACGGACCGCCATCTTTAGGACTTTTAACTATCAACTCTTTAGTGGCCGCCGATCAAATATTGATTCCGGTGCAAAGCGAATATTATGCGCTTGAAGGATTGGGTCAATTATTGCATACGATAAATTTGGTACAAAATCATTTGAAACCGACTCTGGGTATTCTCGGCGCGGTCATTACGATGTATGATAAAAGAAATAGACTGTCTGAATCTGTCATGAACGAACTGTATCAGTATTTTCCAAATCGGATTTTTCGCAGTGTAATTCCGAGAAGTGTCAAACTGGCGGAATCACCGAGCTTCGGACGTTCGATTTTGCACTATGACCCGAAAAGCAAAGGCGGCAGAGCTTATGAAAAACTAGCTTTAGAACTTTTGCACGCGACTAATATATAACCTTATGAGCAATGGACTTGGCCGGGGACTTGGTTCCCTGATTCCACAATCAAATACTGGAGCGCATCAACCACTAGAAGATGGTTTGCCGGCAGACGCGCATGTTTTAAAAGTAAGCACGGATTTAATAAAAGCTAACCCGCGCCAACCGCGTTCCAATTTCAATGATCCGGCGCTAAACGAGTTAGTTCAATCAATCCGCGAATATGGAATTATCCAACCGCTGGTAGTTTCAAAAGTGATAGATGGCTATGAGCTCATTGCCGGGGAACGCCGTTTGCGCGCCGCCAGACAAATGGGTCTGAAGGAAGTTCCGGTTGTATTACGCGAAGAAAAAGAACAAGAAAAACTCGGCTTGGCTTTAATTGAAAATATTCAAAGAGAAGACCTCAATCCGGTTGAGTTGGCGATTGCCTACAAACAACTGTCTGAAGAATTGAATTTGAACCAAGAGCAGCTTGCCAAAAAATTAGGCAAATCCCGCCCGGCAGTAACCAATACCTTGCGCATATTACAGTTGCCCGGCGAAATCCAAGTCGCACTTGTCAACGGAGAAATAAGCGAGGGACATGCCAAGATTTTGGTAGGCCTCGACTCCGAACAAAAGCAATTTGAACTATTCCAAAGAATCAGAACACGTCGTTTAACGGTTGATGATACGCTGCTTGAAGCGCGGCGCATGGGCGGAACAAAACAGGGGAGAATTAAGATTGATTACGCCGACAAAGATAAAGAATTAAAATTACGTGAATTTTTCGGGGCCAAATCAGAAATCAAGCGCGGTAAAAAGGGTGGACAGGTCATTATTCACTTTTATTCGGATGATGAGCTCAGTGAAGTAATTAGAAAGATAAGTTAGCGAAAAGAAAACACCCAGGTCTTAAGATCTGGGTGTTTTTTGAATCCTATTATCTTTTTGATACAAAGTGCTCAATGGTTTTTTCAACGCAATCAATGAGTAAAGCCTCTCCCATATTAAGAATTGGAGTACGAGCCATTTCTCCCCATACCTTATCCGCGTAATAGAAAGGAAAGTCATTAGCTACTTCGGCATGAGTCACTAAGATTAATATATCGCATTGCTCTTCATGCTCTTTGATTAAAGCACTGATTCCATCAAGATCAACGTTGGGGCTTGAAGCCAGAACATCACTTGGTTCAACGGGAATGTCTTTAAATTCGTTGGCGATAATTTTCGCCGTCATCCTGGTGCGAGCTGTTTGCGAAGAAAAAATAAGAACTTTCTCCTCTTTGCCCAGCATGTCACTTTTAATTTTCCAAGCAAGTTTAGCAATGGTGCCACGAGCCGGAAATGTTAAAGGTCCGTCGTGGGCACCTTCGTAATCTCCGTGTCTTACAAAATAGATTTTTTTCATGATTTCTTTAAATAAAATGTACAATTTTTTCACAGTATAACAGCAATTTTTTATTTTGTCAATACAAAGTTCGTGGTTTGCTGGGGATGGAAAAAAATGATAAGATAGAGTATCTTTAACCCTTCTTATGGCCTTTGTCCACCTGCATGTCCATAGCCACTACTCACTTTTAGACGGTCTTACCAAGATTGATGATTTGGTGCAGGCAGTTAAGGAAGATGGCTCGCCCGCCGTGGCCTTAACTGATCACGGCGTCATGTACGGCGTGATTGAATTTTATCAAAAATGTAAAAAGGCGGGCATCAAACCGATTATTGGTGTTGAAGCATATCTGGCGCCGGGTGCGCGCAGCGATAAAACCAAATCTTTTGACGAACGAAATTTTTACCACTTATTATTGTTGGCAAAAAATAATACGGGCTATCACAATCTAGTAAAACTGACTTCAATCGCTCACCTTGAGGGCTATTATTATCGTCCGCGCATCGATTGGGAAGTTTTGTCGGAGCATTGCGAAGGGTTGATTGCTACAAGTTCATGTTTGGCCGGCGAAATTCCGCGCTTATTAATGGCCGGGAATATGGAAAAAGCCAAAGAGAAGATTAAAGCCTATGCCAAGCTTTTTGGTAAAGGAAACTTTTTTTTGGAATTACAGGATCATCCGGAATTGCCAGATCAGATAAAACTTAATGACATTCTTATCGGTTTGTCCAAGGAAATGGATTTGCCATTAATTGTTACCAATGACGTCCATTACCTTAAAGCTGAAGACGACGAGGCTCAGGATATCTTGTTGTGTTTGCAGAACAAAGCGAAAAAGGAAGACACCAACCGCATGTCGATGCTTGGCGCGAACTATTCTTTGAAATCAAGTAAGGATATTGCCGAGGCTTTTGCGCATGTTCCGGAAGCTTTAGAAAATACCCTAAAGATTGCCGAGATGTGCAATGTCGATATTGAATTGGGCAAGATTCAACTGCCATACTTCAATGTTCCCAGCGGCTTGGACGGAAACGATTATTTGAGACAGTTGGCTTTATTGGGTTTTAGCAAGCGTTATGGAAAAAGCTATGAGGAGATTGATGCGGTATGTCGGCCGCGCGTGGATGATGAATTGGAAGTAATCGCGAAAATGGGTTGGCCTTCGTATTTTTTAATCGTGGCGGATTTTGTTAATTGGGCGAAAGAGCAAGGCATTGTCGTGGGTCCTGGTCGCGGCAGCGCAGCGGGATCCTTGGTATGTTACCTGACCGGCATCACCAACCTCTGCCCGATCAAATACAACCTGGTCTTCGAGCGTTTCTTAAATCCGGACCGTATCTCGATGCCTGATATTGATTTGGACTTTGCGGATACGCGCCGTGACGAAGTTTTGCAGTACGTGCAAGACAAATATGGCCATGACCACGTCGCCCAGATTATCACCTTTGGGACAATGGCGGCGCGAGCCGCAGTACGCGATGTTGGCCGCGTTTTGAATTATCCCTATGATTATTGTGACCGTTTGTCCAAAGCTATCCCGCCGATGATGAAGATTAAGGAAGCTTTGCAACGCTCTCCGGAATTAAAAGCAATTTACGAAGAACCGGAAGCAAAACGAATTGTTGATTACGCGATAAAACTCGAAGGTGTGGCTCGACATGCTTCAGTGCATGCCTGCGGTGTTTTAATTACCAAGAATCCTTTAACTGATCATGTTCCGATTCAGTACGCGTCTTCTTCGGACCGCACAATTATTTCCCAATACTCCTTGCACCCGATTGAAGATTTGGGATTGTTGAAGATGGATTTCTTGGGTTTGAGCAACTTAACCATTATTGAATCCGCCATAAATATTATTAAGAATACTCGGGGCATCACCATAAACATGGATGAGATTCCGCTCGACGATGCAGAAGCATATCGGCTTTTTCAAAGCGGAGAAACCACTGGCGTATTCCAATTTGAATCAAGTGGCATGAAGCGCTATTTGCGCGATTTAAAACCTTCGCAGTTTGAAGATATCATCGCCATGGTCGCTTTATATCGTCCGGGCCCGATGGAATGGATTCCCGATTATATCAACGGCAAGCACGCGCGTAAAAAAACCCAGTATCTGCATCCCAAACTGGAACCAATCCTTAACGTTACGTATGGCGTGGCGGTTTATCAAGAACAGGTTATGGAAATCGCGCGTTCATTGGCGGGTTTCACAATGGCTGAAGCCGATGTTTTGCGTAAAGCTGTTGGAAAAAAAATCGCCAAATTGTTGGCCGAGCAAAAAGAAAAATTTATCGAGGGCTGCGTTAAGAACGGTCTGTCCACCAA
>CAYUIC010000001.1:48511-66203 GCA_964444675.1 uncultured Gammaproteobacteria bacterium
GCTGGCGGCGGAAATTTTCTCGTTTATTGAACCGTTTGCCGGCTATGGTTTTAACCGATCCCATGCCGCGTGTTATGCCATGATCGGTTATCAAACCGCTTACTTAAAAGCCAAATATCCGGCCGAGTTTATGGCGGCGTTGCTGACCTCGGATCAACAGAATACCGATCGTATTGCCATTGAGATTGAAGAATGCCGTCATATGGGTATCGCGATACAACAGCCGGATATCAACCAATCTTCTGATAATTTTACCGTAGTGTCGGATGACGCGATTCGTTTCGGTTTGAAAGCAATCAAGAATGTCGGAGAACACATTGCCGAAACAATTATTAAGGAACGAAAAGCAAACGGACCTTTTGAAAATCTGGTAAATTTTTTGGAACGCATTGAAGACAAAGATTTGAATCGAAAGTCTTTGGAGAGTCTTATTAAGGGTGGCGCCTTTGATACCATGGGCGAGCGCGGGCAGCTTTTGGCTAATATCGATCTGATGCTTGGTTTTCATAAAGAAGCGAGTCAGCGCCGTAACAATAAACAAAGCAGTTTGTTTTCAAATATGACCCAAGCGAGTGCCATACCGCAATTACGTTTATCGCCGGCCGCGGCAGCCGGACGCGATGAAAAGTTGCGCTGGGAAAAAGAATTGCTCGGTTTGTATATTACCGAACATCCTTTTGTTTCTTTGAAACCGGTTTTGGCGGTTTGTGCCACACCCTTGGCCGAGCTTAGTAAAGAACATATTTCCAAAGAAGTCACCGTAGGCGGTGTCATAACCACCGTGAAAAAAATATTGACTCGGCGCAATGAAAGCATGATGTTTGTTAAACTGGAAGACGGAGTAGGGATTTTAGAAATTATTGTCTTCCCGAAACTCTTGGCGGAAATGCCAAACCTCTGGCAAGAGGGGAAGATGATTTTATGCCAAGGCACGGTTTCTGACAAGGATAGCGAATTGAAATTATTGGTGAATCGCGCCACTGAACTGACGGCTGAAAATGCCGGGATTGTCGCCAGGCAATACACCGTGTCCGTACCTCGTCCGATTTCTTATCGGCCGGCAGCAGCAGTCCGGCAACAGCCGAGTGTTCCGGTTTTAAAATTGGTTATCCGCGATTTGCATGATTTGTCCCAGACCTTGGAAGTGCTTAAGGAAATACTTGGACAAAATCCGGGAGAGTCAAAAGTGTATTTGAAAATAGGTGAGAAAATAGTTGAAGCCGACTACAAGGTTGACTTGAGCGGCAGCGTGGTTGAAAGCGTCCGTGAAAAACTCGGACAGTCTGTTCAGGTGGTGTCCTAGCACGTCTGTGCCAAAGGCGTGTTTTGTTGTACAATAAAGAGGACTAATCAAACATTATGGCAACAGCAAAAACAAATAAAAAAGTACCCATTAAACGGACACGAAAGATTTCCCAGGACGGCGCGATTCCGGTTAAGCGCAGTCGGTCAAGCAACGGCGCCCATGTTGTTGATTTAAGTTCCGGACCGGAAGAGATTGCAGTGCCGGCCATTCAGGTAATAGCCTCGGCCCCGGCGCGCCAATCTTCGCGTTCACCGCTGCGTCTCTACAAAAAAATTGCTTTGACTTTTGTTATCTTTGCAGTGCTCACTCTCGCAATCATCAGTTATTTCGCGATGGTCAAGCTGGAAATTGATATCACTCCGAAAGTATCATCGGTGGCCGCCGCCGCTGAGTTTAGCGTCTATGACCGTCCGGATAATTTTGAATTGCCGGCTGGCAGTATTTTTGGTTTGGTCCGCTCCATGGATATTGAACAGACAAGTTCGCATACATCAAGCGCTTCAAGCGTGACCGGCGCTGAAGTGAGCGGCACAGTGACTATATACAATAAATATGTCAAAGATCAGCCCTTGGTTGCGACAACGCGTCTTTTGACCGCCACCAATCAGCTGTTGCGCTTGAAAGACACGGTGACAGTTCCGGCCGGCGGATCGGTCGTCGTCGAGGTGTACGGCGAAACAGCCGATCCTTCCTTTGCTTTAGCTGATGCACGTTTGACGATTCCGGGACTATGGGCGGGCTTGCAAGACAAGATTTACGCCGAAGCTAAGGCTAATGAGGTCGCCTACAAGGAAATTAAAAAGTTCAGCGTTGCGCAAAGCGATTTGGATGCCGCAGTAGTCGCAGGAAAAAAAGCATTGTTAGAAAAAGCCAAACAGGATATTGATGAAACATATCCCGCGTATGATGAAAAAATATTAAATTTGGACAATCAATCCATTTCTTTTTCGTTTGATGCCAAGGTGGGCGATGAGAAAGAAAATTTTTCCATGACGATGTCGGCGAAAGTTATTGTGGTGGCATTCAGTAAATCAGCGGTGGGGGAGCTTGATCAAACAGCTTTAGCTTCAGCCTTGAAAGATAAACAGTCAATCATTGAAAGTTCACAGGATGATTCTTCTTTCGAGCTTGTGTCGGCCGATACTGAAGACAACGTAGCGCAAATCAAATTGAATGTTGCCGCTGAAGCCACAACCGCGACGCCAAGCGATATTGTCGACGTTAACAAACTTATTGGCTTGAACCGGGCGCAGATTTCAAGTTATTTAGATGAACTGGGAACCATAGAAAGTTATGAACTTACATTTAGCCCCTCGTTCTTCGAAATTGCTCCGCAGTTGCCTGAGCGCATTACAGTGCGAGTCAAATAATTGACTTTTCCTCTCAGGGAGCTATAATTCAATTATTCGGCGATTGCTATGGATAACCAGCCATAGTCCGCGCAGCGGATCCTTTGGACCAAGCCGATATAAATAAGAGTCCGCGCAAGCGGAAAATCAGGTGGAACCGCGAGGCCCGAAGCCCCGTCCTGATGACTAAACTTCTGTTTGGTTATCGAGACGGGGTTTTAACGTATATACTAATTTCTCATATGCCTACATCATTAGAAAACAAGCGCCATTCTTTGGCGCACATCATGGCTCACGCGATACAGGAAATGTATCCCGAAGCCCAGTTTGCCATTGGACCCGATATTGATACCGGTTGGTATTATGATATTGATTTTAATGACACAAAGATCAGCGAAGCTGATTTTGAAAAGATAGCGAAACGAATGAAAGAGCTCGTAAAAGCCAATATGAGCTTTAGCCGCGAAGAGGCTTCAATTGATGAAGCATTGGATTGGGCTAAAAAAAATAATCAACCGTATAAAATCGAACTCATCGAAGATTTAGCCAAACAGGGTGAGACCATGGTGACTTTTTATACTATCGGCAAATTCAAAGATTTGTGCCGTGGAGGACATGTTAATAAAACCAAAGAAATCGATCCGCAGAGTTTTGCTTTGCATAAATTGGCCGGTGCATATTGGCGCGGCGATGAGAAGAATAAGATGCTAACCCGCATTTACGGCCTGGCTTTTGATACGAAGCAAGAGCTGGAGGATCATCTTACGATGTTGTCCGAGGCGGAAAAAAGAGATCACCGTAAATTAGGGACTCAGTTGGATTTATTTACTTTTTCAGAATTGGTTGGCGGAGGCTTGCCGCTCTGGACTCCCAAGGGAATGATGATGAGAAAATTGCTTGATGAGTTCGTTTGGGAGCTACGTCGCGAGCAAGGTTATGAGCAAGTTGAAATTCCGCATATCACTCGAAAAGAATTATACGAAACCTCGGGACATTGGGAAAAGTTTAAAGACGAATTATTTGTTATTAAGACTCGCGAAGATCATACTTTTGTTATGAAGCCGATGAATTGCCCGCACCACACGCAGATCTTTAACCGAAGAAAATGGAGTTACCGCGAATTGCCGCAACGTTACGCTAACACAACAATGGTGTATCGCGATGAGCAATCCGGAGAATTAGCCGGCTTGTCCCGCGTACGAAGCATTACGCAAGACGATGCGCACGTATTCTGTCGGCCGGATCAGGTAAAAGAAGAAATGTTAAAGATCTGGAAAATTATTGATGCTTTTTACGGCAGCGCCGGTTTTAAACAAACAATTCGATTATCTTTCCACGATCCGAAAGAGCCGGAAAAATATTTAGGAGATCCCGAGCTTTGGAAAAAAGCGGAAGTCGAATTAACCGAGTTGGTGAAGGAACAAGGTTTTGAAGCGGAAATCGGAGTTGGTGAAGCGGCTTTTTACGGACCGAAGATTGATTTTATGTCAAAAGATTCTTTGGGAAGAGAATTGCAGCTTTCAACCATTCAGCTTGATATGAACTTGCCACAGCGTTTTGATCTGACCTATGTCACAAGCGAAGGAAAAGATGAATTTGTTGTGATGATTCACGCCGCTATTATGGGATCAATCGAGCGTTATTTGGCAGTATTAATCGAACACTACGCCGGAAATTTCCCGGCTTGGCTCTCGCCCGTGCAAGTAAAGCTTTTGTCAGTAGCTGATCCTCATAAAGATTTCTGTGTTGCAATAGGCGAAGAAATGAAAGCCCAAGGCATTCGAGTTGAGATTGATTTGAATAATGAAAGCGTCGGCAATAAAATCCGCAAAGCTTCTAATGAAAAAGTTCCGTATATGCTTGTTATCGGAGATAAGGAAATGAGTTCTGATAAACTTTTTGTGAGAGAAAGGGGAGAGAAAGAAGCTAAAGAATGGGATAAGGCAGAGTTTATTGAAACAGTGATACGGCAGAATAAAGAAAGAAAATAAAAGTTATCACAAGCAGAGCCGTAGGGCTCTGCTTTTGTGTTGACAAATACTACAAAAACTGATAGTTTTGTATATTAGTTATTTTAAAAATAAATAAGTCAATAGAAAGGGCAGCATGGAAGATCAATTAGCCGCTACTAGTTTAGCGACAAAGGCTTACGCAGAACTGAAAGCAGTAAACTCTGAACATGAATTAGTTAAGATCATGGAAGCGCAGGGTGAGGGTAGTGACGATGCTTTTATTGAACGTTTTTGGGACAAGGATGATTCTTGGAAAAACCACCCCGGATCTATGGTTTCAATGTATGTAGAAACAAAATATTTTACAGAAGTGAAGAAGATTTTAAAAGAAGAATATAATATAGAACTATAAAAACTAACGGAGAAAAAATTGAAGAAAATCACACTCGCAGCATTAATATTTTGTATCTGCTTATTCCTTCCTTCAGTAGCTTTTACTGCAAACGCAGATTCGAACTATTCATTCATCAAACCCGGATATATTTACTATTATCCCGGTTCAGACATTGAACCCAACTCCTCGGTATATCCGGGAGTATTCTTTAAGAAAAACGATAATGACAGAATTCGTCATACCTTTGGCAATTCGGTTATTGAAGACATTAAAGAAGTTGATGCAGGGACTATTCAGGTTACCATGAGCCATTATGGTGGAAAAAGCGTTACTCTAAGTGTTCTATTAACCAAGCTTAAATATTCTGATTTTTCTGCAGCAGACACCAATAAACCTTTTGACGGTCTATACGCTTTAACTCCTACATTTATTAACCCGAGCATCTTCCAGCCTTGCTATATTATTTTTATATATAGCCAGGAACAGAAGAAAATTAGGTTTATCAACTTGAAAACCGGCAGCGATGTGACCTTAAAAGCGGAAACAAAGAATAAAGAAGTAATCATCGAAAACGGTAACAAGATTATTTATCACCAGATTTCCCCAGCACCTTTAAGCGGTATTTATGATTTTATCAAGAAAGATGCGCCTGAATTTGAAAATGACATGCCCGTACTTGATGTGCTTGGAAAATACTATGACGAAATTGTAAATAAATAATTGTTCATTCAAAAAAGTCACCCACAACAACGGGTGACTTTTTGATTTTATCTTTATTTGATCAGCAACGCCGCGCCAATTGCTCCGGCAAGCGGTCCGACTCTCCCCTTAACTAATTTAATTGATTTTGCTTGATATGGGGAAACATTTTTTCTCATACTCTCTTTGGTGGCAATTAAAAATAAGTCGCTAGCGGCGAGCGCCCCGCCGCCCAAAACAATCATTTCAGGATCAATCAATTTTACAATCGTAGAAAACGCCACGCCCAAATATGCTCCTACTTCTTCAAAACGTTGTTCCGCTATTCGATCTCCGCGATAAGCTTCATCTGCCATTAAAGCAGGGTTGTTTTGTGTCAGGGAGTGATAAGCCTGTTCAAGGCTAATCATTTGATCAACATCAATAATCATGTGCCCGGGCCCGCCCGCGCTGTGATGAAATCCATGGTGAATTTCGCCGTTGTGCCACCAAGCTCCGCCAATGCCAGTGCCAATGGTTATGCCGTAGAAATTTTGAGAATTTTTACCCGCACCGAGCATCGCTTCCGCGCGCACGAAACACTTAGCATCATTGTCTAAGGCGCACACAATATCAGGGCGCTTAAGTTGTTGCTTAAGCAGAATAAGGAGTCTTACGCCATTCAGGATGGGCAAATTAGCTGCGCTAATAATTTGCTCTTTTGTACTATTAACCGAACCGGGCACGCCGACACCGATGCCGGCTAATTCACCTTTATGATTAGCTATTCGAGCTAAAAGTGGATCAACGGCTGCTTGCATCATGATCAAAAAATGCTTCAAGCTCTCGCGCGGGGTCGCTAACACTACGTGCTCAATGACTTTATTATTGGGGTCGATTAAAACAGCGGCGATTTTTGTGCCGCCGACATCAATGCCGATGCGGTAGCTTTTACTTGTAGTCATAACTGCCATTGAATAATTTTTGAGCGGTATCCCAATAAAAAGGGTTATTGTTTACTGTCTTTTCCCAATACCAATATTCGATGCCCCACCAATAGAAAGTTTTAAATCCGGTCGTTTGTATGAAGCGTATGGTATCTTTAAATATTTCCGGTGTCATTGTTTTGTCGCGTTCGGCCTGATCAAGAGTTTGGAAGGAGAGACGACCCCACGGCTCGCCTTGCAGTTCAATGACAATCCAATCTTCCGGACTCGCGAAAAGATTCGCAAGATTTTTCTTTACCCGAAAAAAAGCCGGAGTGATAGGGTAATGTATGTAGCTTTTCAGCATGCGCGAATAGGTGTCGCGGTACATAGTCGTTCCGAAAACGTCAGCGCGCTTGGCTGCCATAGCCCAGAGTGACAATTCTCCGGAGTCAGTGACAATGACCGGGCGCGTATCAAGACTTTTAACCAACGAGATTTCTTCGTCAAGAAATTTTCTATCAAATGGCGGACAAACACCGAAGTTCGGCAAAAACGGTTCGTTCTCAACTTGCCAGAAACGAATGCTCGGACGATTTTTGTAGCGGCTGATTGTTTTCTGTATATGTTCAAGGGTTGCTTGCTGCCGTTCAGTATCGCCCAGGCTTTCCGCCCATGCAGGGATATGACATTCAGGCCAACGCGGCACGCGCTGTCCAATCACAAGAATCAAAGCTACGTTGCGCTTTTCCGCTTCATCTATTTGCCAATCCAAATCGCTCCAGTCATATTGGCCTCTGGTTTGTTCTAGCTCATCCCAGTAAGCAGCTAAGCGTAGGTTTTTAACTTGTAATTCATCAAGCATTGCCAGGTATACGTGCTTCCAATCAAGTCCAAGATCAATACTTTGACGATTGGAAAAGGTGATGCCGTATTCAAACTCTTTCGGATCGTAACTTGGTCCGCGACTTAAAATAAACAATAATGAAAATAAAGCAACGATAATGTAAATTACGTGCCTTATTTTTCTGAAAAAATGAATCATGATAGGTTAATTGTTTGTGATGCGAGGAATTACTCGGGCGGTGATAAAGTAGGTGATAGAAAAAGCGCAGACAACAATAAGTAAACCGATAACTGCGTTACGGATACGTTTGACTGCTTCGTCAATTTTTTCTTGACTACCGCCAGCCGTCATATATTGAAAACCTCCGACAATCAGCAAGATTACGAAAATCAATCCCAAGAGCCCGAGGAAGACCTTAATGAGTGAGGCGACAATAGCAGGCAAGCTTTTAGTCGGCGCTCCGTTTTCACCGTAGGCCGTAGAACCAATGGTGTTAAGACCGCCTTCATTGGCTTTATCCAGCCAGCTCGAAGCGGCTGAACCCACGGACGGCAAAAGAACAACGATTATAAGGGACGCCATGACGGCGAGACGTTTAGCCCAAAGCATATGAGTATGGTATAATGCTAATAAATAGTGCATTTTTATTATATTATAAGGAGCTCCTAAAGTCCATTATTTTATGGCATTATCAGGCAAAGTAGCGTTTAATACCGCTGTTCAAGTCGCGAGTAAAGTTATAGGCACCGTCGTCAGTTTAGCGGCGGTGGCTTTGATTACCCGATATTTGGGCAGTTTTGGCTTTGGACACTATACGACGGCTATCACCTTTGTCACTTTTTTCAGTATTGCCGGAGATTTTGGCCTTACCCTGGTTACGACTCAATTATTAAGTAAGCCCGGCGTTGATCAACGTAAGATTCTGAACAATGTCTTTACTTTCCGTCTACTGAGCGCGGCAGCGGTTTTGATTCTGGCGCCGATCACGGTTATTTTTTTCCCTTATGATCCGATTGTCAAACAAGGCGTAATTATCGCCAGTCTGACTTTTTTTTCTATTTTACTCAACCAAGTATTTGTCAGTTTATTCCAAAAAGAATTGCGCGCGGATCGTTTGGCGATTTCCGAAGTATTGAGCAGGTTCATGATTCTGGGTTTGACGATTGTTGCGGTCTGGTATGATTGGGGCATGAGTGGCGTGCTCTGGGCAATGGCAGGGGGAAACATCGGGAACATTATTTTGAATTATTATTTTGCCCGGCGTTTCGTTAAGATCGGTTTTGCTTGCGATTGGGAATTGTGGCACGACATTTTGAAGCGTTCCTGGCCATTGATGGTTACGATTGTTCTGAATCTCGTTTATTTGAAAACCGATACTTTGCTTTTGTCCTTGTACAAAACTCCGACCGATGTCGGCTTTTACGGCGCCGCATACAAAGTGATTGATGTGCTTGTCACGATTCCTTTTATGCTCGGTGGAACCGTTTTGCCGATTTTAGCAAAACGCTGGCAGGCTGGAGAAAAGGATGATTACAAACGCGCTTGGCAGAAGATTTTTGATGCGAGCTCGTTATTGGCTTGGCCGGCCGTGGCCGGAGGATTGATGCTGGCTACTCCGATTATGGTGATAGTTGCCGGAGAAGAATTTGCGGCCGCGGGACCAATTTTGCGAATTTTGATTTTTGCAGTGGCGGGAGTATTTTTCGGATCATTGTTCAGTCATACCATGATAAGCTTCGGCAAGCAGCGTCGTTTGATAGCTTCATATATCTTCACGGCTCTTTCTTCGCTTATCCTTTACCTTATTTTGATTCCCAAATTTTCTTATATCGGCGCAGCCTGGGTGACAGTATACAGCGAAGTCGCGATTACGCTTTGCGCCTGGTATTTGGTGCGTCAAGAAAGCGGACTGCGACCACAATTTACAGTTTCTGCTAAGTCAATTCTTGCTGCGGCTATTATGGCTTTGGTTTTATACTTTAATCCTGTAAGTACTCAAACCGCGTTAGGAATTACTGCCAGTGTAATTTTGGGAGCTTGTATTTATATACTGTGTCTCTTTCTTCTTAAGACCTTTTCTTGGAAGGAATTGCGCGATTTAATTCATCCGTAAGTATGAATAAACTTTTATTTGTTATCTCTACAAATCCGGGTCGACAAGCATGGTTTGCCGATCTTTTGTCCGCACTTACGAGTGAAGGTTTGTTTATTCGTGTTTGGGCCCGTTCTAATAAATTTCGTCGTACTTTACGACGTGAACATATTACGGCAAAAAAATTTCGTTTGCCCGCCTTGCATCCTGTTTTATTCTGCATTTGTTTGCCCTTACTGTGGCTCATTTTCGGCGTCGTGCATAGCTTGCGAATTATGCAAAAACGTCCGGCGCAGATTATGCTTTGTAATTGGCCGGAAAAAATTGTACTCTCACCCTTTAGCCGTTTGTTCGGAGTAAAATTATTTTGGCTTGAAGATCCGACACGAGCTGAAGTTCCGAAAATGTTATATATCAGGGCCTTATATCGTCATTATGCCAAGCATGCTACAGTACTGGTCTTTGGTTCAAGAACCCGTGAGATCTGGTCAGAGACGCGTAAGGCAAAAAGTATTCAAAGTTTGTTTCCTTCACCCTATAAACCGGTATCCAGGCAAGATGATTTGTTTAAAACTTTGGCTGAAACCGGTGATCGCAGCCGTTTCGTAGTTGGTTCGGTGTTATACGGTTTGCCCAAAGACCAAGCCGAACGATTGTTATCCGCGTTATCGATTGCGCAGAGTGTATGTCCTTTAATTGAGTTGGTGATTCTTGGTTCGGGAAAAAATCGTCAGCAGTTGCAATGGCTTTCTAAACGCATGGGTCTTGAGCGTCGTGTCTGGTTAGCCGGACCGTCCGAGGATTTTCAACGTTGGGTCGGCCATCTTGATACCTACATTATCGCTGCCAATGAACCGACGCTTGATGATGTGGCCTGGGCCTTGCACGCCATGTCAGCCGGCTTACCGGTTTTGGCGCCGCAAAAAAATTGGTTGAGCGATGTTATTACTACAAAAACCGGGGCATTGATAGATGTAACGGACCCCGAAACAATTGCCCGCCAATTAATTGGTTTGCAGCAGAATGAAGTTATGCGCCGCGCACTTGGCGCTGAAGCCGCCAAAGCCGCAGAACAATATTCATTTGAGAATCTCCGTAATTCAGTCGTTAAGTTATTATCATGAAAAAACTAAAAGTAAAAGCTAAAGATGACGGACGCCGGCTCGACAGCTGGCTGGCGGAAAGCTTGGAAATTTCTCGAAACAAAGTTCAGAAATTAATTAAAGAATCATTGGTCGCAAACACTGAGCATGTCTTGCATGCGCATCACTTGGTTCGTAACGGTGAAGTGATTACTATTTCCGAGTCAATAAAAAAAATTGTTAAGAAAACCAAAGCTGCTATTCCAAAAATACAGGTTATTAAAGAAACCAAGGATTATTTTGTTATTAATAAACCGGCCGGATTGTTAATGCACGGCACTGAAAACGAAGAGCGCAGCTCGGTGGTTGACTGGCTCTTGGATCAAGATCCGAAAATCGCCAAAGTCGGCGAAGATCCGAGTCGACCGGGCATTGTTCATCGTATAGACAAAGACGTGAGCGGCTTGGTGGTTTTGGCAAAAAACCAAGACAGTTTTGATGACTTGAAAAATCAATTTCAAAAACGCACTATTTTAAAGCAGTACCAGGCGTTGGTCTACGGCGAAGATTTGCCTGAGGAAGGCGAAATCCGATTTAAGCTCGACCGTTCTGCCAAGGGATATCGTATGGCGGCGCGTCCGGAAAATCAGGAAGGTAAGCGCGCTATCACCAATTTCACGATTATCCATCATTATTTTAACTATACTCTGGTGCTTGTGACTATCAAGACCGGACGCACGCACCAAATCCGAGCGCACTTTGCCGCCTACAACCATCCTTTAGTGGGTGATGATTTGTATGGCACAACAAAAGACAAGCTCCAGAATAAAAAAATTAAACTCGGCCGCGTATTTTTGGTGGCGACGCATTTGGCCTTTACTGACTTGACCGGTAAACGACAGGAATTTTCGATTCCTTTACCAAAGCAGTTAACTGAGGTGCTGAAGAATTTAAAAATAAAGAAATAATATGATTGTGTCATTCAGCGGAGCTCCGGGCTCGGGAAAATCAGGAGTTGCCAAGCGCTTGGCTGAAAAATTCAATTGGCCGTATTATGACATCGGCGCTCTGCGCAGAAAGATTGCCGGCGAGAGGGGAATGACCTTAGAAGAATACAATACACTTGGCGAAAGCGATCCGAGCACTGATTTAGAAGTTGATGAGTATCAAGCCAAGATGGGACGCGAACAAGATAATTTTGTTATTAGCGGTCGAACTTCTTGGCACTTTATTCCGCATTCCCTAAAGATTTACATGAACGTAGACCCGAGGGTTGGTGCCGAACGCATCTTTAAGGATCCGAGCCCGCGCAATGAAGCCAAACACATGGGCAGCGTTGAGGAAGTTTTAGAAAATATGAAACGCCGACAGCAATCCGACAGTTTTCGCTATAAAAAATACTTTAATATCAATGTTAATGACTTAAAGAATTATGACCATGTCATCGACACCACAGATATTACGCAGGAAGAAGCATTCCAAAATGTTTGTGCTATAATTGAGGATATAAACACATAAACCTATGAATATTGCAATCAACGGCTTCGGCCGAATCGGACGCGCCGTTTTTAAAGCGCTGCTTGAACGTCCGGGCGCGCGTATCGTTGCGATCAACGATTTAACTGACACCAAGACTTTGGCGCACCTGTTGAAATATGACAGTTGCTATGGAGTATATGAACGGCCGGTCAGAGCAACTAAAGATGCGATTGTGGTTGATGGAAAAAGTTACCCGGTATTGGCGGAAAAAGACCCTTCGGCGCTGCCATGGAAGAAATTGAAGGTTGACGTTGTAATAGAGTCTACCGGGCGTTTTACCGACCCGATGGAAGCTCAAAAACATGTCAAAGCCGGAGCGCGCAAAGTAATCCTTTCGGCGCCCGCGAAAGGCAAGGGTTCGAAAACTTTTGTCTTGGGAGTCAATGAACAAAAATTAACCCGCAAAGACACGGTTGTCTCCATGGCTTCCTGCACAACCAATTGTTTGGCGCCGGTTACGGATATTATCCGCCGTACATTTGGCATTGAAAAAGCCATCATGACGACAATTCATTCGTATACGGCCGACCAGAATTTAGTTGACGGTCCGCACAAGGATTTGCGTCGCGCGCGTGCTGCCGCCTTGAGCATGATACCGACCACCACCGGCGCGGCGATTGCCGCCACCGAAGCGATCCCTGAACTTAAAGGAAAATTCGACGGCTTATCGGTCCGCGTCCCGACCCCGGTTGTTTCATTATGTGATTGCGTCTATGTACTGAAAAAGAAAACGACTATTGAAAAAGTGAACGCGGCTCTGACCAAGGCTTCCAAAGATTCACGCTATCGCGGGATCGTCGCCGTCACCACTGACCCAATCGTCTCATCTGATATTATTGGCCATCCGGCCAGCGCCATCGTGGATTTACCCTTGACTTCGGTAGTCGGCGGGAATCTTTTAAAAATTATTTCTTGGTACGACAACGAATGGGGATACTCCAATCGTTTAGCCGACCTCTGCATGTTCTATAAGAAGAAAAAATTAATCTAAGGTTCTATGACCCTAAAAGAAAAACAAACATACATCATATTGTTCGTCACAGCCGTGGTAGTCAGTGGCTTGGTGGGCGGCGCCGCGGGTTTTATGGCCGCGCAAAGCACAACTTCAAGCCAATCATTCTTATCCTCGGTCCGTAATTTGGTTTCCGACCAAAGAGTTGAATCACAAATCAGCGCCGAGGGTATTGTCGGGGTAGTTGAGAAAGCCTCTCCGGCCGTAGTGAGTATTATCGTTTCAAAAGATTTGCCTAAAATAAATCCCAATATCCCTGATATTTTTCGGCAGTTTTTCGGACAAGGTTTAACGCCTTCTCAGACCGGAGAAACCGAAAAACGCCAAATCGGCGGCGGTAGCGGATTTGTAGTTTCAAAGGACGGTTATATTGTCACTAACCGCCATGTTGTCTCGGATGAAGCGGCTGAATATACCGTGTTGTTGAATAATGGCGACAAATATCCGGCCAAAGTATTGGCCCGTGATCCGGCCAATGATTTAGCGGTTATAAAGATTGAAGCACAAGATTTACCGACACTTGATTTTGGCAACAGTAATGATTTGAAACCGGGACAAAGCGTGATTGCTATTGGTAACGCGCTTGGAGAATTTCGCAATACCGTTTCAACCGGAGTTATTTCAGGTTTGGCACGTTCAATTACCGCTTCAAGCGGAGCTTTTGAAAGTGAACGCTTGATTGGTTTGATCCAAACCGACGCTTCTATTAATCCGGGAAATTCGGGCGGTCCGCTTTTGGACACTGAAGGACGGGTAATCGGTATTAATGTCGCGGTAGCTCAGAATGCGCAAAACATCGGTTTCGCTCTGCCTATCAACCAGGTTAAAGAAACCATTGAGAGCGTTAAGAAGAATGGACGTTTAATCCGCGCCTGGCTGGGCGTACGCTACGTCGCGATTACTCCCGAACTTGCAAAGGAAAATAATTTAAGTAAAGATTACGGCATGCTCGTACTCAAAGGCGAAAATGCCACGGATCTTGCGGTTATTCCGGGATCACCGGCAGACAAGGCCGGAATTGAAGAAAACGATATCATACTTGAAGCGGACGGTGAAAAATTAGGAGAAGATAATCCCTTGTCGTTGGTAATCGCGCGGCATAAGCCCGGCGAAATTTTGCGCCTCAAAGTGCTGCATGATGGCCGCGAAAAGGATACAACGGTCGTCCTGGAAGAAATGAAACAATAAAGCAATGGAAAATATTCTCAAGCACATCGAAGAGCTCCGGGAGCGCATCATCGCTGCCTGGAGCTTACTTTGACCTCGATCGTAAGAAAGAGAGGTCGATAGAATTGAAAGGGTTGATGTCCGACCCTGATTTTTGGAACGACCGCGAGAAAGCGGTGGCTACCGGACAAGAGGCGAGCGAACTGGAAGATGAGGTTGGGAAATGGCAGGCGTTGCTTGATGAAACGAGACGCACGGAAGAATTGGCTGCTATGGCCGATGCCAATAACGATGCCAGTTTGCATGATGAGCTGGAAAAGAATTATCATGAACTGAAAAAACGTTTTGACGATTTGGAATTCTTTGTAATGTTTTCGGGGCCGTATGATCAAAACAATGCCATACTATCGATTCATGCCGGCACCGGCGGTGTTGACGCGCAAGACTGGGCTCAAATGCTTGAACGCATGTTCATGCGTTTTGCCGAGCGCCATGGTTGGAAAATCGAAATGATTGATCGCGTGGTCGCGAATGAAGCCGGCATCAAAAGCGTATCACTCGAAATTATCGGACGCTTCGCCTATGGTTATTTGAAAAGCGAAGCGGGTTCGCATCGACTGGTGCGTATGTCCCCGTTTAATGCCGACGGTAAACGTCAGACTTCATTTGCCTTGGTGGAAGTGATTCCGGAGTTACCGGAGGACGACAGTCTTGTCATTAAAGATGATGAACTTGAAGTAGATTTTTTCAGGTCTTCAGGACCGGGCGGGCAAAATGTCAATAAAACTTCAAGTGCCGTGCGCATCACGCATAAGCCGACCGGTATTGTTGTTGCTTGTCAAAGCGAGCGTTCCCAGCATCAGAACAGGGAGTTGGCCATGAAAATGTTGCGCGGTAAATTAGCTGATTTAAAACAATCCGAACGTTCCGAATTGGCGTCTTCGATAAAAGGCAAACATACCGCCGCAGGCTTCGGTAATAGGATACGTTCGTATGTATTGCAACCCAACCAATTGGTTAAAGACGAACGGACGGGATACGAAACCGCCGACGTCAATTCAGTGCTGGATGGGAATATTGATGAATTTGTAGAAGCTTATTTAAGGAAAAAGAAAAAATAATGTAAATGATATGCCGGAGGGGGCATCTCACAAAGGAGGAATATTAGTTTCGTTCTGTCTCGGAATCATCGCCGGGCTGTTTTTATATTCTTTGCATGAGCATCAAAGCAATGAACAGTCGATTGATTATTATATAGGTCAGGATATTACGGCGTATGGAACCGTTGTTTCAGAACCGATTATAAAAAATAAAGACATAGAACTTGATATTAGTATTGGCTCATTAGCAGCGGCGGAAAATGTATCGGGCAAGATTCGAATACGCACCAATCCATTTCCTCGTCTTGAATACGGCGATTATATTAAAGTAACATGCAAGCTTGAAGCTCCAAAAAATACAACATTTAATTATTCCCGGTACTTGGCGCGTTATCATATTTATTCGCTTTGTTTTAAAGCCAAGATTCAAAAAACCGGCGAGTTTAGAGGAAACATATTAAAGAAAAAGTTGTTTAATATAAAAAATTATTTTGTTAAGACAATAGAGTTGCATGTTGGCGAACCCGAGTCATCGCTTATTGGCCCTGTGCTCTTCGGCGGCGGAAGCGAAATAGGGGATGATATCTTTGCATCATTCAGGCGGACGGGCTTGACGCACATCATGGCAGTATCCGGATTCAATGTCGGAATTTTAGCGGCAGGTTTGGGTTACGGATTATTTTTGCTTGGCTTGCGTAGAAAAATTATTTTCCTTATTTCAAGTTTGGGTACGGCCTTATATGTCATTTTAGTGGGAGCTCCGCCTTCGGCCTTGCGCGCCGGTATCATGAGTATTTTTATTTTGTTTTCTTTAAGCATAGGACGCATTGCCCGTTTCCAACATATTGTCATCATTAGCGCTGCCTTGACTCTAATTTTTAATCCGTTACTTTTGACAGCCGATATCGGTTGGCAATTGTCTTTTGCCGCTATTTTGGGATTATTATATTTGTTTCCACTGTTGCAAAAGGGTTTTGAAAAAATAGTGCCAAAGCGTTTAAAAAATGTAGGAGATATTATAGCCGCAACTTTAGCCGCACAACTATCAACTACGCCAATCTCTTTATTCCATTTCGGGCAGGTTTCGCTGATCGCGCCTGTTGCTAATTTATTTGTCGTATGGACAATTCCGTTTCTCACGGCAGTTTCGGTTTTTGCGCTGTTTATATCTTCGCTGCTGCCGGCTTTGGGAAATATTGTATTTTTACCATCATTTGTTATCGCCAAGTATATTATCTGGATAGTGCATATATTAGGGGATATTTCTTGGGCGAGTATAGATTTCACTCAATAAAAGCTGGTTTTTAGCTAATATTGACTAAAATTGATATTTATGATATAATATGGTCAGTAAATTTCAAAATAAATATTACCGCAGGAGGCGGAAAAAATGAAAAAGATAATAATTCTTATCCTAAGCTTCTTATCAACTTTTGCCGTGCACTCTCAGTGGCAAAGTGTGTCTGCGCCATCTGGCTTTGATCTGTCAATCGTGTATTTCTTAAATGCAAAGACCGGCTTTGTAGCCGGAATAAATGGTTTTCATGAAATAAGTGATGACGGAGAAATCTATAAGACAATTGATGGAGGAAATAGTTGGAGAGTAGTAGATCACCGTGAAATGGGCATTAATGAAATATTGTTCGTGGGATCAACGGGTTATGCCGTGGGCGGAGTTCCGCAGCCTGGGACAAATTCACGCGGATTATTATTAATCTCGCATGATGAGGGTGAAACTTGGAATAGTATTGCACTGCCTAATACCATATGGCTGACTGATATTTTTCAGGAAGGATCAAGGTTGTACATCGTTGAATTGATGGGTAATATATATTACTCGGATAATGGCGATGATTGGACTTTTCAGCAAAGCATAACAGACCTTGGCATGGGGTTTGCTAAAGATGATCAAAACAGATTATTTCTCAATGGACAAAGCAGACTTTATGAACATGACGGCACAAGCTGGGTTGAAAAAAGTTCACTTAACTTTCTCTCTACCGGAGAAATAGTATTTAACAGCTCAGAGCATCAGCTATATATTCCTGGTGCTGATAATGGTTTTGCCGGTTATACATTTAGTTCCAATGCTGGAGTTTCATGGACGGCAAAGAACTTTGAAGTTATCGGTTATACGCATGATCTTATTTTCAATGGAACCGAGGGTTATGCCGTCGGACATTATTCGGAAAACGGACAAAAATTTGCCGGGATATGGGGTAAGCACGAGAATGGCTGGGCAAGAGAA
>CAYUIC010000002.1:0-9662 GCA_964444675.1 uncultured Gammaproteobacteria bacterium
GATTTGACGGACCGACATAATTGCGTAATACAAGAACCATGCGAGAAAGGCCGTTAACCATAAAGCACATAGTGCGAGCGCAAGGAACAGGATATCTTGGCTGTCTGAAATCAAATTCATATATTTTATTTTTTATTTTTTTAAGTATGAGTCAATTGTTTCTCCGATACGAGCTTCGTCAAAGATAATCACACCGGAGTGATCGTTACCAACGCCGAGTTCGTCAGCCGCGCAAATCATGCCTTCGGAATCGACACCGCGGATACTGGCTTGTTGGATGACCAATCCGTTTGGCAACTGCGCTCCAACCAATGCGACCGGAACGAATTGTCCAACTTCAATATTGGGAGCGCCGCACACCAAGCGCAGATGTCTGCCAACATCGACGGTCGCGAGTTGCAGGCGGTCCGCATTGGGATGGGATTCAATTTGCAAAATTTTTCCGACAACGACGTTAGGGAAACGTGTTTCGTTGCTAGCCGATTTTGTCGCAAATAATTTTTTCAAGAATGTAAACATATTATTTTGATCTGATTTGTTCGGATTCAAGACTTAATAAGAAAAATTCCAACGCGGTCAATACGACGATGAGCAAGCCAAGGCTCAGGGCGCTGAACAGCCCGCGTGAAAATAAGAAGAGGACTCCGCATACCAAGATGGCCGACAAGAAACCTTGGCGGAAGGCAACGACGACCGAACGCACAATAAGCTCACGCTTAAGGAATAAGAATCTGATGACAAAGCCGACAATTGAGCCCGTACCGGTTACCGCCACCAGCAAGCTCAGGTACATAAGTATCAAGCCAAGCCAACTCGTCGTTTCCGGATTGACGGTCAAGAGTACAATCCCGAAGCCGAGCCAGGCGGACAGAGTCGCAATAATCATCAATGCTAAATAACTTCTAAGTGTCATACCTGTATTATACACGTAAGCTTATATTTGAGTAAACTCACAGAGCTTTTTATAAGGGCAATTTTTGCACATGATGCCGGGGCGCGGGGTGAAATCAAAGGTCTTAATCTGATTGATAAGACCAAGCATTTTCTCCTTTACTTTTTCCAGTTCGCCCGGTTTGGCGCTGAAAGAAACATATTCATCATCTTTCAAATAGTAAAAACTCAATTTTGATACTTTCATGCCGAACACTTCTTCGAGCGCGGCTTGATATAAGAGCAGCTGCTGCTTTTGTTCAAAGCCGAAGGTTTTCGGTTTTTGGCCAGTTTTATAATCTATGATTTCAAAACTGCCGTCGGGCAAAAGATCGACTCGGTCGATTGTTCCCGACAAGGTTTCTTTGCCAAGCGGTAGATTAAATTTCTTTTCAAGTAAAGCAATTTTTGGTTGTTGATCCTTTAAGCCAGCCTGCAGCGATTCCAACATTTCTTTACCTCGGGCTTTGTATTGGTCAGCTTCGGTTCGGCTGTTATATCCGCTGTCTACCCAATATTCTTGATACAGGCCGAGGAGACGTTTAATGCTTAAGTCGGTTTCTTTCTTTGTTCCAGAATCAAAGAGGCTCGGTTGGCGCCAGGCATCACTTAAGAGCGGCAAGAGGAATTGGCGCAGACATGAATGTATAACGCGGCCGAAGGTAAAATACGAAGTATCTTCCTCGGGCATCTTTAAGATATAGAGGAATTTATATTCCCAGGGGCAGCGTTCAAAAGTTTTTAATTGAGAAAAAGAAAATTTTTCAGGTAAGGCGTATTGGGTCGGCGTCGGGGCGAGGTCGATATTTTCCAGGTCGCGTTCCAATTCATTTTTAACATCAGCGCGTGAAGCGATTGTATCAAGACCGGCTTCTTCGACGAATTTTGACGGCTTCTTATCGCGCAGGCCGCCGTAATCGCGAGCGCCCGTGCAGTACAGGCCGAATTTAGCGCGAGTCATTGCCACGTAAAATAATCGTCGTTCTTCTTCCGTATGCGCATCTTTACCCTGACTTTTTATCACTCCCAGTTCTTCCGGAATCGGCAACTTGTCACTGCGATTATCAGTCGGGAATTTGCGATCGACCAGGTTGACGATAAAGACATGTTCGAACTCCTGTCCTTTGGCCGCATGCGCGGTCATGATTTTTACCGTATCGGCATCATCATAATTAAAACGCAGTCCGCCGGTCTCTCCGGCTTCCATTTCCAAAGCAATCAAAGCGAGGAAATCTTTTAAGGTTCCGTTTTGATCGCTTGCTTCAAAGCCTTTGATTTTGGCGTAGAATTGATTGAGGTAGGAGAATGATTCAAGATCTTTATCCTGATCCAAGTGCTCCAGGATGCAATCGCGCACCGCATGCAAGAATACTTTTGAAGCTTTATCCGTTTTGGCTAATTCAGAATGTTGTTTTATAGAATCAAGCAGATGTTTGATATTTTTTCGAGCTGTGTCGGATAGACCGGTAATTGCATCAACATGCTGCAAAGTTTCAAAGAGAGACCATAATTTTTTACGCGCCCATTTATTAAGGATTAAGAGATTTTCATGATCAATCCTGAAATGCGCTAAATTCAACGCGCGATAGAGCGCAGCCGGTTCATGATAATCATCCAATAATTTGATGTAGGCGAGCGCATCAAGAATTACCGGCTTGTAATACAGACCTTTGAGTGAGACGAAATGATTGGGGATTTGTTGGCGCGTCAGCTCTTTGACGAATTTATCCGCCGTATCGTTGGCGCGTACCAAGATTGCCATCTGCGCCCAGGGGATTTCTTTTTCATGCAGAGCCTTAATCATATCGGCGACAGTTTTTGTTTCTTCGAACTCGGTGTCAAAAGCATAAAAATGAGCAGCGCCTTTTTCTTTTATTTTCGAAACAAGTTTTTTATCAAGTTTGAGTTTTGTTTCAAGACGATTAGGATTGTTATGCGAAATAAAAGTATAGGCATGATCAAGAATGACTTGTCCCGAGCGATAGTTTTCAGTAAGAACTACTTCGCGTGCTTTTGGATAGTCATCCTTAAACTGCATGATGTTTGAAAGTGACGCACCTCTAAATCGATAAATACTTTGGTCATCGTCGCCGACCGCTACTAAATTGTTTTCCGGCGCCGCCAAGAGTTTAATCAGTTCATACTGAATCGTATTGGTATCCTGAAACTCATCGACCATGATGTATTTAAATTGTTCACGATATTTTTGCAAAATATTCGGCCGCTCTTGAAAGAGTTTAATTGTATAACGGATCAAATCGCCAAAATCCAACAAGCCTTCCTTGAGCAGCAGCCGGTTATAGGTATGATAACCGTTCGCCAGTTCAATAATCTTTTTAGCTTCGAGTTTATCTGCGGTTTCCTCTGAGCTTCGTGTTTTATCTTCATTTAGTTTTACATTTTCTGCTAACTCGAGATATGAATCCGTGGTTATATTTTCATCTTTTAAGCGCGAGAAATGATCAATGATTTCATGAATAAATTTTGTCGGATCGCCGAGTGGTTTGTAATAATCAAAATCAAATTCATCAAGATGTTTTCTGATGAACATCCACTGTTCGGTCTTGTTTAAAACTTTAAACGCCGTAGTCAGTCCGATATCAAGCGCGTGATCTCGTAAAATTCGTTCACCAAAACCGTGGAAGGTATTAATCCACAAATTAACATAGCCGTAAGGTAATAATTTATCGGCGCGTTCTTCAAGCTCTCCCGCGCCTTTTTCCGTAAAGGTTGTTACTAGGATTTGCTCGGGATGGACTTTTTTCTCAAGAATTAAGTAAGCGAGACGCTTAATCAAGACTGTCGTTTTACCGGTTCCGGCGCCGGCGACGATCAAGAGTGGCCCGGTATCATGTGTGACCGCTTCTTTTTGGGCTTTATTCAAATCCTTGAGAAAATCAGCTGATTTTATAGTAGTTTTTGGCATATAATGCCTTTATCTTAGCATGATACGAGCGTATAGGAGTAGTATTGACAATTTATAAAGATTATGATATAATATTGATAACTATTACTGAACGCTTCTTAAAAAAACCACAGGAGGTATCATAACATGACGAAAGACATAGAATTTACCAGTAACAAAGAAAATAAAGTTAAGAACTTATTTCTCATTAAATTTTTAGAAATGCGGGCGAAGGGACCAAGTTCGAACTTTATGCCCGTTCAGCGATTCTTATGGGCGTTATTTTACATGATACTGGCAATAGCGCCAGCCATGAAGCTCATATTAGGAACCCGAGTTCAGTTCAATCTCTGGACCACCGAGGAACTTATCCTGATCGCTGCTGTGCTAGGTTTCAGGCTTCTGGCTTTTGCTGCAATCTCTCTCATGAATTGTTTATATGACATGGAGTGGTTAACAGAAAAAGTTTATAAAAGCTGGATCTTTACTCTATCGTTCGAAGGAACCCTATATGGTATTTTACTCTTTGGAAAAAAGAGATTTTTTAAAGACCATAAAATAGTGTTCGGACAATAAAAAAATACAAAGTTTCAACCCTGGTAGCAATGCTATCAGGGTGTTTTATTACCATTGACAAAATGATATTTTTCTGATATATTTTAGAAAAATATTCTTTAACAATCTATCTAAAAACTGGAGGTAAGAATTGGGCATTCTTTTATTTATGGTGGGATATTCCATCGGCTGGTGGTATTTTAAAAAAAAGAATTGTGATGGCCTCATAATGGTACATACACAGAACTTTGCTAATTATACCGCTAAGAAAATTGGCAAAGACAATTTTGACATAGCCACATTACTGAGTATTATAGGTTCGACTGGTCTAATCCCGTACATGTTGCTTATTAGCGGGTCACCCGTTTCAATTAATTATTTTTCCGTTATGGCAGTTGTTTTATCAGCAGTAGTATTGTTATTAAGTCTAAGAATAATTAATTTGGGAAGATCTTTATTTAAGAACAACGGAGAAGAACAACTTATTAATTTATTATCAATGTTAAGATTGATATTCTTCAGAAGAATGTTCGCTTGTTGGGTTCCGGGAGCAGTTCTTGGTTCAATACTAACCGGTGGCAATAGATTGATGTTGTATATAGCGGTTGTTTTAGCTGTTGTATCATATCTCTCTTCTTGCAAGCCAGCTCAAAAATCAAAAGTTAAATTGCTAAAAAAGCTATTTAGTCGCGAAGTTTCAACTGAGCTTGCGCCATCTGCAGCATCTTAGTATAAAATTATTATAAATATTTATTAAATATCACTAAAGAGGTAAAAATTGGAAAAATATTTGGAATTACTGAGTATTAAAGTTCCTGAATGTTTCTACATCAAGGAAGCTCATCGTATAGTGCAGACGGCACTACAATTGGCTCGCCAGGACTACGGTGAAACAGAACTGGGCGGCTATTTAGTTGCCGGTAGTAGGAAAAGCGGTGAATTTGCATGTATGCCGGTGTATGAATCAGAAGAGGGACGGAATCCTGAGTATGCTTATTATGGCTCAGAAAAAGCTATCAGACTTCATATAAATGGTGACACAAGATCAATGACTACCAGGAATGAAAAGACCAAACAATTTGGCGGCGGAATTCGTATGGGTGACTTAATCGTTTCATTTTCAGCTTTCAAAGAGAAATGGGATGAAGCAATTTCAGTTGCGTATGCATCGTATTGTGAAGCGGTTAGTGCAGGGGTAAAAAATGTTTACAAACTTGCACATAAGAAAATGATGGAATTCATGGTTACTGAATGCCCAGACAATATCTGTATCAGTTTGCTGGCCAACACTTTGTACCAGAAATAAAGTTTCAAACTAAAACCCGACGGAATAATTCGTCGGGTTTTTGATTTTTTTATTGAGATTTCTTTGTTGACTTTTAGGCATCTTTATGATGAAATAGGGGAAATATCTAATATAGAACTTTAACAGGAGAATATTTTGAAAATACTTGAAAAGCATAAAAACAGCTTGATAGACGGTATTAATTATGCCGAAGTTTCGAGAATCATTAGCGTCGCATTGAATTTGTATTATTCAATAAGCGGAAAAAAATTTGACGGCGGATATTTGGCCTTCGGAGATTTAAACAGCGGCTTGTTTAGTTGTGTTTCGATTAACAAAGTTGAGAAAAGAAAGCAGCGTTTGTTTTCTTTTCTTGCTTCTTCCGGTTTCAACGAGCTATTAAAAAAAGTTGAGAGAGAGGAAGGTTCAACTATAAAACCATTTTATGAAGAGTGTCAGTATGCGATACAGATGGGAGAAATTGGTGCCTGCTTCTCAAGTGAAATGTCAGCAGAAGCCAATACGGCTGTTGCTATTTATTACGTCTCTTATTGCCACGCAATGAGTCAAAATAGAAATTGTAATATTTCCAGTGAAAAAATCAGAGAAAAGATTCATGAACATATTATCGGATTTCAACAGGCTACAAATAAAAATAGCGATTTTCTATTACAATTAGAGGAAAGACTCAAATGAAAATAGATTATGAACACAGTTCTTTGGAGGATTTAAAAAAAACAAAAAGAAAGTTAAATAAGAAAATAGATAATTTTTTCCTAGAACTGAGCCCTAATCAATCAATAGTTAAGAGAAAAGCAATGAAGAAATTGATCCAAAATAAGATGAAAGAAGTTGAGCGTTTAAGTAAATATCTTAACAAGAAAAAGAAAGAACAATAAAACAAACTTAAGATAAAGAAAACCCCGGACCAGATTCCGGGGTTCTTTTATTTCAGTAATTTTTCGAATTTTTTCTTGTCCTTATACGGCCCGATAACTGCCAGATTCAATCCCTTAGGGTTAAATATTTTCTGGGCGACTTTTTGTATATCTTTCGGAGTGATTTTTGCAATTTCATGCAAGAAATCTTCAGGGGTAATAAGCTTTAGCTTTTTTGGTTGCTGATGATTGATAACCAATTGCTTAGCGTACCAACCAGCCACATCATCCGGACTTTCGAGTTGCAATAAGATGCGGCCGGAAATGAATTGTTTAATCTTTAGTAATTCTTCTGAAGAAATGATTTCAGCGGCAAGCTTTTTATATTCTTGGACTATGATAGAAATCGCTTTTTCAATTTTATCAACGGGAACGCCGGCATTGGTTGTTAGATATCCGGTATCGCTATAGCTCTCGTTGCCTGACCTGACGTAATAGCAAAGCCCGTTGCGTTCACGCAACTGATGAAAGAGGCGAGAACTCATTGATCCGCCGAGAATCGTCGTGATAACTTTTAGTGCGACGGATTCTTTCGCGCCGAAAGCAGCCGTACGAACGCCCAAAGACAGATGAGCCTGATCGGTTTGTTTAAACTCCAATTTTACCGCCGGCTTAGTTTGTTTTTCTTTGGTAGCGATTTTTTTCTTGGCTTTGCCTTTAGTATAAGTCTTAAAAGTGTCTGCTAAAAGCTTCTCGGAATTTACAGGCAGTTTTCCGGCAAGACAAATAAAAGTACTTTCGGTTTTATATTGGCTTTTAAAATATTCTACAAAATCCTTATGATTGAAGCCCAAGATATTTTTTTTGGTACCAATCGTATCCCAACCGGCCGGAGTATCGCCGTAGAGTAATTCTTCAAACACATCTTCAATGCGCATGATAGGATTATCAAGATACATATTGACCTCTTCAACAATGACACCGGACTCACGTTTTATTTCTTCCTGGTCGAATTTTGAATTAAGTAACATGTCTGCCAAAACATCCAGTGCCGGTTTAATTTGATTGGCGGCAGTCTTGATCCAATAGCCCGTATATTCTTTTGAAGTGAAAGCGTTGTATTCTCCGCCTAATTTATCCAGTTCCGAAGAAATAATCATGGCATTCGGTCGTTTGGTCGTGCCTTTGAAAAACATATGTTCTAAGAAATGAGACAGACCGCTTGTTTTTCTTGTTTCATGCTTTGAACCGGTCGCAACCATTACTAAAATCGCCGTCGTTTTAGCGCCGGCCATTGGAATAGTTAACAGATTAAGACCCGTGGAAGTAGTTTTTAGTTTATGCATAATTTTTTTAATAATATAATCAGTATACTGTTTTTCCTTTAAAAATCAAAACACCAAATACAAGTAATAAGCAGGCTATTGCAGAGTTTACGAGAAAGACTCCGTTTAAACCAATTGCTTTATAACTAAAGCCGATGAAGAGCGGCGCCACGGCGTACGATGCATCTCTGACTGTTTCAAGGATTCCGAAAAATTCTCCGCGTTCTCCCGCCTCGTTAACTTTAACCGACAATACATCAAGTACGAGCCAGACGCCAAGCACGCCGACGGCGGCTAAAAATATAAAAGCTACTTTGGCGATTAAAGTTTGGCTTAAGTAAAAAGACAAAAATGAGATAACCACGAGTATAATCGAGTAAAAGAAAACTTTCTTTTCTCCTATTTTATCTATGAGGAGACCCAGAGGCTCTGAAAAAATAATAGTGGGCAGAGAAAACGCGGCAACGATTAACGCGGCGTTGATCAGGCTGTCTTCGTAGACACCGACCAAAGGTTGTGAAAACCAAACGCTTTCCCAAAAGAAAGCAACGAAGAATCCCATGAACAAAAGAAACAAAGATCGTAAGCCGATTTTATGGATGATTGCCACACTACTTGCATAGGAGAACGAAAGCGGTCTTTTGCTTTTCTTTATAGCGACGACATGCTCGGGTTTTAAACGAGCGAACATGAGAGAACAACCAAGGGCTATGATACTAAAAACAAGAAAGGGAAAACGATTATTGGTGTATGTCACCATGGCCACCGTCAGAAGAGGCGCAACAGCTTCACCAATAGCGGTGAGGGTGAAGAATCCGGCAAAGTTGCTGCCTTGTTTATATTTTTTTGCGCTGTCGCCGACATAGGCAAGCAAGGGTGACCAATTTAAACCATAGGCTACGCCAATCAGGCCGGTTGAAGCGATAAATGCAACCAAGGTCGATGAAACGTACAATAGGAACATAGCTACAGCAACAAGAAGCATTGAATAGGCGATGAGCTTTTGACGACCGATTTTATCAGATAACTTTCCGGCCGGAATATCGAGTAGTAGTGAGATAATTGAGGAGAAGGCAAAAAGCATGCCCATCATTTCAATGCTGATATGGGCTTCGGAATAACGAGTGGAAATAAAAAACTCTTCCGCCGACCAAATGATGCTGAAGAGGAAGATGGGAACTATGAAGCTGACAAGACGTGATTTGGGCATGTCCTATAGTTTGTCGGCGAAATAGCCGCGCAATTCGCTGATTTTGATTCTATCTTGTTTCATTGTGTCGCGGTCGCGCACCGTAACGTCACCGTTTTCTAAGGTATCAAAATCAATGGTAATACAAAACGGTGTGCCGATTTCGTCTTGGCGGCGGTAGCGTTTACCAACATTGCCGTTATCATCAAAGATACAGGCCCATTCTTTTTTAAGGCTATGATAGATTTCTTCGGCGGCCGTTATAAGTTCCGGTTTATTTTTTAGTAACGGGAATACGGCGATTTTATAAGGCGCAAGTTTTGCCGGAAGTTTTAAAACAATACGGGTTTCTTCGCCATCAGCTTCTTCAGTGTATGCCGACAACAAAGTCGCCAGAACGCTTCGATCAACACCCATTGAAGGTTCAATAACATGCGGCGTATATTTATTGCCGTCTTGGTCAGTATAATCAAGACCATGGTTTGTCAGATCGAAATTGGTGCGATAGGCGAGACCGTACAATTCTTTTTGTCCGAATGGATACTTATATTCAAAGTCAATGGTTTTTTTCGAGTAGTGGGCCCGTTCGCCGTCG
>CAYUIC010000002.1:9707-29680 GCA_964444675.1 uncultured Gammaproteobacteria bacterium
CTACCTGTTCGAATTCGTCCTTCTTTATACCAAGGCTTTCAATCCATTTTTCCATTTCGCCGCGCCAGGCTTCGAAATGTCCCTGCCACTCTGAATCACTTTTCGGTTCAGGAATAAAGTATTCAATTTCCATCTGTTCAAATTCACGGGTGCGGAAAATAAAATTGCCGGGAGTTATTTCATTCCTGAAAGCTTTGCCGATTTGTCCAACACCAAACGGTAATTTCTTGCGCGCGGTATCAACAATATTTTTAAAGTTAACAAAAATACCTTGAGCGGTTTCCGGACGGAAGTAAACGACATTTTTCTCATCTTCAACCGGTCCCAAGAAAGTTTTGAGCATTTGGTTAAATTGCTTTGCTTCGGTGAACTCGTGTTTTTTCTTATCTTTGGGACAGATTTCCGAACCATCAAGATGGTCTTCACGGAATCTTTCATGACATTTTTTACATTCAACCAACGGATCGGAAAAATGAGCTAAATGGCCGCTCGCTTCATACACTTTGGTATTCATCAACAAAGCTGAATCAAAGCCGACCATGTCTTCGCGGTTTTGCACGAAACGCTTCCACCATTCGTTCTTGATGTTGTTTTTTAATTCGACGCCTAAGGGGCCGTAGTCCCAGGCATTGGCCAGCCCGCCGTAAATTTCAGAACCGGGGAAAATAAAACCTCGCCGTTTGCACAACGAAGTTATTGCTTCCATCAGGCTATTTTCTTTGGATTTGTTCATAAAAACAGTGTAGCCTGCCCGAGCCTAACTGTCAAAATTAGTCGTTTTTGAGCATGAGGCCGAGGCCGCTCGCGCCGATAATGATACCGGCATGCAAGCTGACGAGCCAATGGTCAAAGAGGATCAACATAAGGCAGGCCCCAATCAAGCCGAGAGTGAGCGCTCGATCCGACGAGACACGCCATGCCCTGATGACAAGAATTATAATTAAGAAGAAAAATATCAAGCTACCAAAGACACCGATTTCAGTCAGCAACAGGGCCAGGGCGTTATGTACGGGTTGATAGAACCAGACAATTTGTTTCGGTTCGGTGCTATGCAACGCCAAACCGTAATTACCGAGGCCATGACCGATGATCGGGTGTTGTTTGAATAATGTCCATGATTCGCGTAAGCCGGAAACGCGTTCGATAGCTGATTTATTTTCCAATCGAGTATGACCGAAAACGCGCGGTGTTACCAGATAATAGTAGGGAATGGCAAATAATGCGGCGACGAGCACGCAAGTCGAAAGTGGCAGCCAGAGATTCTGTAAAGCGGCGCGGCTTTTTTTTGCTTCAAAGGCCAAGACCAGAATAATGCCGAGCAAGGCGGCGAGCCAAGCAGAACGAGAAAATGAAACTATCAATCCGCCGCTCAGGCCGACCATGGCAAGTACGGACATCATGTTCGTTATAGAATTCTTTTCGTCGGTTCGGGATTTAGCCGACCACAATGCAAAAATCAAACCGAGCGCCATTAGTCCGCCGAACATATTCGGATGATCAAGGGGGCCGTATGCGCGTAACCAACGTTCGAGCATGCCATCCGGCGCGGTCGCTTCAACCACCGATGTGCCGAGTTCAGCAGGATCATGCAAAGCCAGTCCGAGCCATTTTTGCGAAAAAGTTTGTTGGCTCGTGAATTGGTATATACCCAAGAACCCGGCGATTGCGCAGCCGATTATAAACGACATGATCAATTGTTTTTTTGAAAGAAGTGAGTTGCGGAGCAAACTGATAATCAGGGCGGCCAGGACGAACCAAGCGATATGAAGTAGACTCAAGGTTTTATCCTGCGCAATGTAAAGACTTGTTATTCCGACAGCCAGCGCGGCGCTCACGAGCCACGGATTATAGTGCAAGGACTTGCGGCGGATTATCTGCAAGGCGAAGAGAATAATTACGAGGATATCAACGGCATACAAGCTTAAACTCGCGTATTCCCAATAATTATTTTCAAGAGTGCCCGGGCTAAATATCCAGCGTGTCTGCCACGGCAGAGTGATTAAAAAAAGATGCGTTAAAATTTTTTCAGATTGTAGAAAAAATCTTTTCATAGATTTGATAGGCGTTCTTGCTCAAGAATGAATAATTTGTCTCGTCTGTCGCTCGGATGCAGTTTCAGGACATGGTCATTGATTATAACGGCAGCATCACGATTGGCTCGTTCCCGTAAAGCCTTGGCTAAAACGAGCATATGAAAAGCATGAGCCATTTTTTCAAATATGTTCCAAAAGTCAAAAGAATTTTTTGAGTTATTGTTAGAGACAAATCTTTTTAAGGGGCGGGGATTAGCTGCGCGCCAATTGGGTAACATAGTTTTTAACCAGGGATTTTTTTCTAATAATTCTTCATATATATCAGGAGAACCATAGAGCGGAACTAAACCGCTTAACCAATATCCGAAATACCAATCGTTATTGTTGAAGAGGCCATTGCTTAAATCAAGCGCGGTTTCATCAACAAGATAGCTTAAACAAACTGTATTTTTTGATTTCTTTTTTGTGGGGCGCAGATTAAGAACGGCAAAAATAAAAGAAGCGATTCCTTTTATCATCCACACCCGATTTTTTTTCGTAACAATAAATAAATCAATGTCACTCTGGGCTTTAACGTTGTTCGGACCAATGATATTGGCAAGCATTATCGAGCGAATAAAAGGCAACAAAGAAAATAACCCGATTAATTTTTTGGCAGTTCTGATTTTTTGGTATGAGTCGCGATAACGGTTTTGGCGCGTGGCAATTATTTCAATTCTCCCCGGCATGAAAAAAAACCCGTTATGAGTTTCAATCCGAGTCGAAGTAGCTAAGTATTTCTCGACCTCTTGATAGCTTGTTGTAATCGGACAAAACTGCCAGATTTCAAAAGCAGTTAACGGAAAATCAAAAATATCAAATCGCGCGATAACCGTTTTGACCGCTTGCTCAAGCGATACGCTTTCCATATTATTCATTATCGTCCATGCTCGGACGATTCAAGGCAATCGGTTCGACGCCGGCGACGGCACCGGAAATTTTAGTGACATCCTTATCAATTTTACCGAATTCTTTATACGCTGAATTAAAATGATTAACCGTTGTACCGAGACTCGCGCCTAATTTTTGCACATACGTTTCATAATTGCCGATGTGCTGGCTCAATTTACCGACTGAAGCGATAATGGACTTGGCGCTTTCTTCAATTTGCATGGCACGCAGACCTTGCAGCACGGTTTGAAGATACGCAAGAAACGAAGTTGGTGAAACAATAATAACTTTATATTTTGAAGCGGCTCGTTGAATCAAGTTTTCCGTATCTTCTGCTACGGCGCCGATTTTATTAATAAGCAAGTCATAGTAAATCGCTTCGTGCGGAATAAACATAAAGGCAAAGTCCATCGTGCCTTGATCCGGTTGAATATATTTTGAAGTTTCAACAATACGATTTTTTAAATCGTTTAAGAATATTTTTTCATAACGTTCTCGTTCGGTTTTATCAGTCGCCTCGATAATGCGATTATAATTTTCCAAAGAGAATTTTGAATCAATCGGAATGATTTTATCTTTGACAAAAACTGCAGCGTCAACAATCGTTTTATTTTTAAAGGGGTACTGCATCTGATACGAGCCGGGCGACATGGTGTTCTTTAACAAGGTTTCCAAATAATATTCGCCGAGTACACCGCGCTGTTTTGGATTTTTTAAAATATCTTGCAAACTTTGCAATTGCGCGGAAAAGTTTACGACTTGTTTGTTGGTTTCATCAAGTTTAGTCAGCTTCTCGGTTACGTCTTTGATAAGTTGGGCTGATTCGCCGAATTGTTGGCGATTAGCGGCGTGAGTTTCTGACAATTTCGCATCAAGGATTTGTTTCAGCTCTTTATTCTGTTCGGTCAGATTGGAGAGGCGTTCCATAAAAGCCCCGATTTCAGCCCCATTGCCATTCTCTTTCTTTTTCATAAGCAAAAAAGCCAGGATGGCGAATCCGGCGATGACAATGACCAATAAGATAGTTTCGTTCATAGGTTGATTTTGCTTTCGATTGTCATTATACTGGTATTATCTATGAAATTCAATTTTATCAATAAAGGCAGGGGAAAATGGTATTGCTCGCGCGAATTTTTGATTGCGGCGCTTAATTTTGTTTTGGGTTTTGTTATCGCCTGGCTCATGTGGTCCGAGACATTCTATTATATGTTCTCTCTGCTTAGACCTTAGTATGAAAGGCAATTCTCGAGGAAAAGTAGGAAATAAAAAAGGCCCGGCGTTTAGAACGCCGAGCTTTTTTAAGAATCGACCGCAGAAACCGTTGACAAATTTGAAAAAATATACTAATATCAAGAATTCCACAAAATAAACCCCGCATGAGCCAAGCGGTTTACAAAACGGCAAGCACATTGAAAGAAGAAAAAATAAGAAAAGTAAAAGTTTATATTTATCGTGTTAAAAAGGGTCGTGGCGAACGTGAACTTAACATTGTATCAGGTAATGTTAACGAATTCATTGATTGGTCCCAGGAGTTTCCTACTATTGATAACGAAAAAATATATAATGATTTAAAAAAAGTTTTTCAAAAAATACGTAGTTCCTTGCGTGTCGGTCAAAAAATTAAAATAATTTTTAATGTAGAGACCTTTGATGAACTTGATGTTGTGGATTGTGGGATGGGGACAGGATTTAATAATGAAATCGAGTTTCTTCCTATGAGAGAGGAGGACAAAACCTGCATACGGTCAATGTATAATTTTATATAAAGTTTGTTATGGCAGAATTTCAAATGAAGTTCTGCCGATTTTTTTATTTTAAGCATCCCTCACCCGGCCGCCTGCGGCGCCCACCCTCTCCAACTTTGTTGGAGAGGGTTTAGTTTAATAAAAAAGTGAATACTAAAAACCCTCTCACTCGAAGAGGGAGAGGGTGGGATGACGCGAAGCGTCAGACCGGGTGAGGGATGCTATTTCTCCTTCCCGTACTTACAAGTCTTACTCGAACATTTCGGAGCGTCTTTCCCCTCAATCAAAGGCTCGCCGCAATCCGGACATTTCTCACCCGTCGGCATAGAATTATACGCCGTCTTGCAATCAGGATATTGATCGCAGGCCCAGAAGACTCCGCGTCGTGATTTCTTTTGAACAATATTTCCTTTGCCGCAAACCGGACAAGGAATCTTCGGCGCATTGGGATCGGCAATATTTTTAATATTTTTACATTTTGGATATCCGGAGCAAGCGAGGAATGGTCCGAAGCGTCCGACTTTAACAACCATTGGCTCGCCGCACTTCTCGCATTTCGCATCTTTAAACTGTTCGTTGATTGCGCTTAATTTTGCTTCTTCTTCCGGAGACTTCTTTGTCATCGATTTGATATTTTTACATTCCGGGAAATTTGAACAAGCGAGAAAGGGACCGAAGCGGCCGTTCTTAATCAACATTTTTGAGCCGCATTTATCGCAGACTTCTTCGGTAATCAATTCCGGCATGATGTCGTTTTTATTGATGGCTTCATATTTCTCCGTCAGGTTTTTATGAAACGGTCCGTAGAATTCGGCAATAACCGGTTGCCATTGCATTGTTCCCTCGGCGATATTATCGAGTTCCTCTTCCATATGCGCGGTAAATTCCAAATCAACAATTGACTTGAAATGCTCTACCAATAAATCATTTACGATTTTGCCGATATCAGTCGGTTGTAAGCGTTTGTTATCATCTCTGATAACGTAATGACGCGCTTCAATCGTAGAAATAGTTGGAGCATAGGTCGAAGGGCGACCGATGCCGTGTTTTTCCATTTCTTTAACTAATGTTGCGTCGCTATAGCGAGCCGGCGGTTTTGTAAAATGCTGTTCCGGTTTTAAGGCTTCGAGTTTCAAATTATCTTTTTCTTCCATGACGGGCAAAAGCGTTTCCTGGCTCTTTTCGGGAGCCAAAGCTAGCCAACCGGGGAAAGCAATGATTTGTCCGGTAGCATGGAATTCGCCGCGGCCCGCGCTAATATCAACCGAACTTTGATCAAGTTGCGCGTCAGCCATTTGGGTTGAAACGGCGCGTTGCCAAATCAAACGATAGAGTTTTAATTGGTTGGGCGCCAAGTATTCTTTGATGGAATCCGGAGTGCGTGAAGCATTGCTTGGTCTGATTGCTTCGTGAGCTTCTTGCGCACCTTTTGATTTTGTTTTAAAAGTTCGCGGCTTTTCCAAAGCGTATTCCTTTCCGAAATCAGACAAAATATAATCATGCGCTTCAGTTAAAAACTTCTCGCTTAAGTTAAGCGAGTCGGTACGCATGTAGGTGATTAAACCGACTGAGCCTTCAGATCCGAGTTCAATACCTTCATATAACTGTTGCGCGATCATCATGGTTTGTTTGGCGGAAAAGCCCAAAATCCGGTTGGCAGCCTGTTGTAAAGAAGAAGTCGTGAACGGCGCCGAAGGAGCTTTATGGACTCGTTTCTTCTCGAGCTTTGAAACGACGTATGTTTCTTTTTCAAATTCTTTAACTAAAGAAGTAGCAGCTTCCTCGGTTTTAACTTCCATCTTATCTAAATTCTTACCATCAACTTTAAAAAGTTCAGCGCTAAAGTTCTCGCCTTGCGGAGTTTTTAGCTCAGCTTCAATGCTCCAGTACTCTTCGGCAATAAACGCTTCAATTTCCCGTTCGCGTTCAACAACCAAACGAAGCGCAACGGATTGTACACGTCCCGCAGAAAGTCCGCGCGCAACTTTTTTCCAAAGAAAAGGCGAGAGTTCATAGCCGACTAAACGGTCGAGAACGCGACGAGCTTGCTGCGCATCAACCAAACGTTGGTCGATTTCGCGCGGATGTTCGAGCGCTGCCTCAATCGCTTCTTTGGTAATTTCATGAAAGACAATGCGAGAAATTTTATCAGGTGACAGTTTCAACGCTTCGGCCAAATGCCAGGCAATAGCCTCTCCTTCGCGGTCTTCGTCGCTTGCGAGAATTACTTCAGTCGCTTTTTCAGCGGCTTTCTTTAATTTAGTAACAGTCTTTTTGGCTTTGGTCGGGATAACGTAGCGCGGGGTAAAATCTTTTTCAACATCAATACCCATATCTGATTTCGGCAAATCGCGAATATGTCCAAAAGAAGACTCGACGTTAAAGCCTTTGCCTAAAAATTTAGAAATCGTTTTTGCTTTAGTTGGAGATTCGACGATAACAAGTTTCATATATTAGAGCGGTTGGCGTGTTCTCATATAATACATTCCTCCGAGATGTTTAGCCAAACCTTTTATTTCCATAATTGTCAGTCTACTGTTTATCACAGTGATGTCAAGTTTGGCAAGTCGCGCCAATTCATTGGCGTGTCGCGTCTCTGATCCGAGCAATTCCAAAAGTAAGCGTTCTTCGACGTTGATAGGTAAGCGTTGTTGGTGCGCGCTGTGACTCATTGCCTTTGCTAAACCGAGCGTTTCAATGATGTCCTCGCCGCGCGTGACAATCTTTGCACCATTGCGCAATAAGTTGTGAGTTCCCTCCGAAGTTTTGGCAAATATCGATCCGGGAACCGCAAATACTTCACGACCCTCTTCCAGGGCGTAGCGCGCCGTAATCAATGTGCCTGAACGCTCGGCGGCTTCTATAACTATGGTGCCCAAAGATGCGCCGGCGATCAGTCTGTTTCTGCGCGGAAAGTTAGTTTTATAAGCTAAGGTATCGGGCGGGAATTCGCTCATAACAGCGCCACCTGATTCTAGTATGCGCATGGCGCAGTTATAGTTGGTGCGCGGATAAATATTATTGAGCCCTGAACCAAGAAAGGCGATTGTGCAGGTATGTGTTTCAAGTGCTGCCTCGTGAGCAAGACAATCAATGCCGAGCGCCAAACCACTAATAACAGAACATTGGCCATTTAACTCTTTTACTAATTGCTGCAAAACTTCTTTTCCATAACTGCTTGGTTTTCTGGTTCCAACAATAGAGATTGGAGCTGCAAAACTTTTTTCATGAACTTCGCCCTTATAATATAGAAGCTGGGGAGGATCGTAGATTTCTCGAAGCAGCGGGGGGTAATGTGAATCTTCTAAATATACAATCTTAATATTGTTCTTAGCTATTTTTTCTAATATTTCGTCCGGATTAAAGTTTTTTCTAAATTCTAAAAATTTCTCTATTGTTTCGTCTCTAATACCGCAACGCATTAAATCCGATACGCTCCCTTGCCAGGCGTTTTGCCAAGAACCAAAATAATCAAATAAAAGCTTCAGGCGCCGCGGCCCGAAGCGAGTAAAGTGGCTTAACGCCACAAGATACTTCTGTCCCTCCATAGAAGTAAATTAATAGTTAGTTTTTTGATTATAGTATATTTTTTAAAATGTAAAAAGCCACCTGTTTAGATGGCTTTTATCTTTTATAAAAAGGATTATTTGAAATTAAGAAAATTGGTTCGTTCGTATGCTTTTACTTCAACTACAAATCTTTTTTCGAGATAATATGCGGACTGACTTATAAAACCCTCAACCACATAGGTTCCTCGGAACATTCCATAATTCCCTTCTGGATCAAGGTTGATGTCCCAGACACTAACTCTTGACCGCTGGTAATCAGGAAATTCGCCCCGCACCTGAAGAACAACAAAGATTTTTTTTGATTGGCTGGACTTTTGATAGATAGAGAATTTTTCAATCTCAAGCATTGGCAGGATATCCTTTATCATCTCAACTATTTTCCAGGTTTTAATATTGATGATTACGAAAGAATTGTCGTCCGTGAGCAAGCCGATATACTCCGGCAGATTGCTTTTAACAATTTCGCCCCAAGTATTTTCTCGAAATATGATTTTTTTGAAGCTTTTTATCATTACCCCGCTGACACTCGCGGATCCGCCAAAAAGCACTTGTGAGCCGGTATCATTTTCGGCGAAATCGATATAAAACAGATTTTTACCAAACTCCGCAACAATTATTTTCTGTGCAGTTTCGAACAAATGCATTTTAACCAGACATTGATGTGTGGTGTTGGTATACTTTTTGATCATGAGCACCTCGATTGATTCTTTTTCGTAATCGAAAAGCACGAAAGTCGACTCCTGGGACTTGGTGTCTTCACTGATTTTTGATACTTCTACGATGCATTTATGAAAGTCATTTTCATCTACGGGAGTTTCGTTGAATGAATAATTTCGTATCTTATAAGATGGGAATGAAACTGCTACCATCTTATGCGCTTCCGGAATAAGCTTTTCAAGTGTCATAATGTTTTTTTCTCCTTCTATTTAATTGTTTAAGTGCTATTTTGCCCAAACCTTAGTTTAATATTCTCGTTTTGTCAACACAAAAGAGGCCTAAGCCTCTTTTGAATTTCGGTACGCCTGCTTGGACTTGAACCAAGGACCCTCGAGGTATAAGCTCGATGCTCTAACCAGCTGAGCTACAGGCGCATATGGCGATCCCTCCTTATTACTGTGACCGTTAGTGGACTCGAACCACTGACCTTCACGATGTCAACGTGACGCTCTAACCAACTGAGCTAAACGGTCATAACCTAAGTTACGATAACATAAGGCTTTATCCTTTTCAAGCCTATGTTTCCAGACGCCGCACCTTTTCTTCAACTGCTTCTATTAGCTTGGCCAGGTCCTGTTCAAGATTGCCATTCAGTATCACGCGCGCTTCATGCGCCGTGCCTATGGCTTTGAAAGGCTGCGCCAAGAAGAGCGCGTCGAAATTTTTGACGCTATGGATGATGGCTTCGGAACGGATTTTACCATCGCCGTTTTGCATCTCATAGCCGAGGATAATGATATTGGCTTGCGGCAAACTGACAATCAATTCATCGACTACATCCGAAATATGTTCTGGCTTTGTTTCGGTAGCGATGAAATCTTCGCTTTTGACGCTTGACCAAATTAAGCGGTTTTCAAGACGACTCTGCAGATTGGTCAGAATCATTCCCCAGAGTTTCAAAACATTAAGTTGCCGTGAACGATACAGGACGTTGATGATTTCTTCCCGGCGTCCCCCAAGGCTGACCAAATCCGACGCCATGGTCAGCGTTGTCGGTGTGACATTGGCGGTCTTAAAACTTTTTGTTTCCGCAATCAAACCGGCGAGCAGGCAGGTCGCGATGTCGGCATTCATCATGACTTTGCTTTCCTGCAGAAAATTATAGATAATCTCCGAGCAAGCAACGGTATTGAGATTAACAATATTGATTTGTCCGAAATTATCGTTAGCGGCATGATGGTCGATGTTCACCACGGTAGTTTCAAAAAAGAATTGCGTGTCTTGATCATAAATCCAGCCGAGTGATTCAAAGTCCGGCGCCGACAAACTGATGACAAGGTCATAGGCAAAACCTGAAGCGCGTGAAGAAATATCCTCATGCGCAAAAAATCCCTTTTTCGGAGAAATAATAAAGTCGAGAGTATTGTCTTCTACTTTATATTCAATCTGTGAGACTTTTGTATTGGTGATATCCAAACTGATGATAAACTTGCGCAGATTATCAAGCTCCGAATTGATATGGGAAAAGCCGGGCAGGAAAGAGAAAGGGGAAACGGCACTTGGTTTTTCCGCGGCTATCATTACTTTTTTACCCAGCTGCAAGAGCCAGAGCCGCAGCGCCAAAGCGGACGCCACGGCGTCGCCCGGCCAGGAGCGGTTAAACGTAATGAGGATGCTTGTGGCGTCCTCAATTGCGTGCTTCATTTGTTCGAAATTTGTTTTCATGAAATTAATCTATCAATCTACAGCATAACGGCACTTGAGTCAAGGTAAATAAGTTCTTGACAATCTCCGTTTTTATTATTATACTGGGTTTTACGGTTTTATTTGTAATTTGGTCCCATCGTCTAACGGCTAGGACGCCAGGTTTTCATCCTGGTAATAGGGGTTCGATTCCCCTTGGGACTACTAACTAGTAAATAATTTTATGTACGATGAATTATTTAAACAACGCAGCGAAGAAGAGATACTAAAAGATGAAATCGATGCCGCGCGCCTTAAAGAGATCTCAGAACGCATAATTACGATTAAAGAAACTTGTGAAAAAATAACTGCGGCATTGGACAATGAAAAATTTTCCGGCCAAGAAAGAGATGCGCTGTCTGATGAGCTTCAATCTTTGATTAAAGAAGAAGTTGATCTGGAAGAAGAAAAAGGGAAACTGGATTCACAACATTTTCTGCAAGCAGCCTAATATAATATCTCAAAGAAAGCCCCGTCGGTTTCCCGGCGGGGCTTTGGCTTAGCTTTCTTCTAAGCAACTTTTTCGTATTTATTTTTAATCAGCAACTTTTGATCAAATGTTTCCCTATTAATGAATTTTACAGCTAGAGAAACTTTATTTTCTTCGTTAAGAGCAGTCCAGTAAGAATCAAGCAGTGCCTCCTGGCTGCCTTCTAAGGGCATAAGATATGGCTCTCCTGCGAAAGAAGGAAGCGGCTGGCCTTCGGGTACATTCTCTGCATATGTAGTCACACAATATCCAAAACCCGGCTGGAGATTGTTATAAATATGAAGATGCTGCGTGCAGGAATCATCAAGCGGAGATTTCTTTAAGATTGAAATCTGGAGAAGAGGACTTTCTTCTTTACTGAATACCGAAGTAATGCGGGGTGTAAAATTTGGTTCATCGTGCTCGAATGTCCATTTATCTAAAAATGTTGTGTCGGCAAGTATGAGTGTACACCAGTGTGCTGCTTGAAGGGCATCATTTGTTTGATGGCCGTTACTGACAGCAAATCTCTTGTTATGTAGACTGCTCATCGCTGTATAGATAACATTTGTAGGGTCACCGCCTTTCGTCGGATCGGCAAATTCGGTTTTTAGTACTCCTTTTGCTCCTTCAACAAAAACTCTGTTACGGCTGTTTTCCTTACGTCCCATGATCCAGTATACCTGAATCAAATATTTACCGGTTTCATCAAGTCCGGCAATAATGCCACGTCCTGGATAAGGATTTGAATAGAGTTCTTGAAAGTGAATTAACGTTGAATATTCTGCTGACTGTTTAATTAAGTTAGTCATTTCAGCTCCTCGGTGGTTTTTTTATTAAAATGTGTATGTGCTAATTATATGTGCTAATTAATTGGTTAGCCTAAAATAAAAAACCGCCTCTGTCAAGGCGGTTTAGTTTAGATATTTGTAGAGAATAATGAGGGTGGAAATCGCGTAACAGCTGCCATGCGCGATGTGCACGTACCACAATTTCGGCGTAAAGCCGAACCAACGCTTAAATAGTCGTTGATTAAAAGTCAGATCAGTATCGAGAGTATCGCCAGTTTTAGCGCGTAGATATTTTTCGAGTTTAGTCATTGGACAAGCTTTCCAGGGAATAGGAGCCAGGATATTGACGAGAATATACAAAAAGAAATACGGCGCATAGCCCAGGCCCCAATAGAGCAAGAAAAAAATCTGGAATATAGACATCCAGGTCCAGAGCAAATGAAATACAAAAACGATTTCCGAGAGTATTTTGTAGGGCGGTTTTGTGCCAAAGGCCCATGAATAAAAGGCTTCCATACTTCCATTTTAAATGATATTGATTAAAGTCACAATCTACTGCTATGATTGGAGAACTATACATTATATTATGCATTTTAAAGACTACCAAACAGAAGCGGCTAAAACCGCGCAATATCCGGCCATCGGAGCCACCTATGTCTATCCCGCGCTCGGCCTGGCCAACGAATCCGGCGAAGTATTGGGAAAGATTAAGAAGATTTTCCGCGATTTTGGCGGCGAATTGACTGATGAATATAAAGAGGCAATCAAGAAAGAACTGGGCGACGTGTTGTGGTATATCGCAATGCTTTCCCGCGATCTTGGTTTGGACTTGGAAGAAATTGCCGATGAGAATTTAAAAAAATTAGACAGCCGTATGCAACGAGGTACACTCGGAGGCGACGGCGATAATCGCTAACACTATGGACTACGATTTGATTATAATCGGCGCCGGCGCTGCTGGCATGACCGCTTCGATTTATGCTTCGCGTTATACGCTGAAGAATGTTGTGATTGGAGATATTTTAGGTGGTACAACAACCGAAGCGCATAAGATTTATAACTGGCCGGGTTTCCCGGGTATTACAGGTTTTGAATTGATGGATAAGATGGCGAGTCATGTTAAAGAATCAGGCGGAGAAATTTTGTCAGATATTGTTACGGAAGTTACTAAAGACGGAGAGGGATTTAAAGTTGTTACTAAGCGCGGAAAAAGTTTTACAGCAAAACGAGTTTTATTTACCTCCGGAACAAAGCATCGTCATTTGGGACTTGCGCGCGAGGATGAATTGCAAGGTAAAGGTGTTGCATATTGCGCGACCTGCGACGGAGCTTTTTTCCGCGGTTTGAATGTCGCGTTAGTTGGCGGAGGTAATAGTGTAATTTCTGCGGCGCTCTACATGTCTGATCTTGCCAAGCAAGTGTATGTTATTGTTCGCGGAGCTGATTTAAAAGGCGAGCCGGTTTGGAGAGAAGAACTTAAAAAGCGTCCGAATGTTTCAATCATCACTAATGCCAATGTTGTGAGTCTTGTTGGTAAAGATAAGTTAGAAGCCTTGGAGCTTGATACTGAATTTAACGGATCAAAAGAAGTTGCAATAGACGGTATGTTTGTAGAAATTGGCTTAGTTCCGCAAACTGATTTAGCGAAAACCCTGGGTGTTGAAACAGATGCGCTTGGTTATATTATTGTGAAGCCGGATATGTCTACCAATATCGAAGGCGTGTATGCCGCGGGTGATTCAACCAATGCTTCCAATAATTTTCATCAAATCGTGACCGCTGCCGGAGAAGGTTCGGTGGCTGCTGATTCTATTTATAAGTCCTTGAGCGTTAAATAAATGCTTGAACTAAAAGCGTTGTTCGGCATACTTTCTTCAATTTTTGTTCTCTGGGGGACATTGCCATACATAAAAGATATTCATTTTAAAAAAGTTCACCCGCATGTGTTGAGTTGGTTGGGTTGGGCTTTCATTACAGCGCTTGGCGGCAGTGCGATGCTGGCTGAAGGCAGTACCTGGGCCGTTGCAATTCTCTTTGCCAACACATTTTCTTGCTTACTTATTTCCGTATATTCAGTTGTTAAAAAAGTTGGCGTTTGGAAAACAGGCGTATATGATTTTGTCTTTTTTGGACTGGGAATTATGGGTTTGATTTTGTGGCAGATTTTAGACATGCCGATTATCGCTTTAGTCTGCGCGATTGCCGCTGATCTTTTCTTCGGTCTGCCAACAATCATAAAAACTTATAAAGACCCCTCAACTGAAACGTCTTTTGTATGGCTGACGGCGACTATTTCGGGCTTATTAAGCTTATTCGCAGTTACTAATTTTTCTTTTACTGAAGCCGGCTATCCTTTGTATTTATTTATTTTTGACGGAATAGTTTTATTGCTTGTTTTAAAAGTTATTAAGCGTTGATCTCAAAATAAGTATAAATAAAAAAGAAGGTCATTGATGCCTTCTTTTTTTAAGCTTTTTTTGTATTATTTGTTACAACAATTGCAATTCTTCGTTCTTTGTAAAATTTCTATAATATGTATCCACGTTGTTCATTATTTCATAAATATGTTCCGGTATAAGTAGTTCCTTGGTTTTTACAATTGAAAATTTTTTACCAAGGCTTGTCTGCGGATTCGCATATTTATCTATAACGGCAAAATTCTTTTTACCTTCACTCCAACTTTGAATACATTTGTAGTAATCTGACCGATTGAACTGTATGTTGTTAAATGGAAAGTTGGGCCATCGGTAGATTTTTCTATAGAATATGAGAAGTAAAGCAATCGCAGTAATTAACACAAAATTGATATATGAATGAACTATTTCCACGATAGACTCCTTAATTTAAATTTGAAATTAATATAGTATAAAAAATAAATACAGTCAATAATTATATCAATCTATCGGTCGCTGAGCGTTAAATAATTTGTTAGATACAATGAGACCCAGCTTATTTCTAAGCTGGGTCCTTTGTTATATTTTATCTTCTATGAAGTACAAATTTTCATCAGGACTGAATATACTCCTTTTGTATGTCTTTACATCCGTGCCAACTGCTGCAATATAGGTAATCATGGTTTTTCCATTCGGATGCTTCTCTTCTTTAACGGTCCAACTTTTTCCGATTGGGAAATTGTTGGCCCAGTGAAGAGATATCTCATATATGTGGTATTCAGCTTTTCCACGGAAATATTCCAGCGGAGATATTGCCATTGTTACAAAGTGTTTATTTGTTATAAACACTCGTTGGTCCTGGCCGAATTCTCTGTACTCTTCTTCCCATGAAGCAAGGCATGTATAAGAGTAGCCGGGACTTGCGGATTTGTGCCATATTCTTCTTTTTCGATAGAAAATAAGCAGAAGGATAATTATTGCGATCAAAATTATTGATACTATAAATAAGTATGTTTCCATTGGCTTACCTTTTTTAGTTTACTTCTATAATTATGTCTCTGATATCTGGCGGAACTTTGCCAAGTCTCCATTTTCGTATCCAATATGCGATTAGACCAAGCAGAGAACCAATTGAGAAGGAGAGAATATATTCCCAACCAACCCAGCTGCTTGATAACAGATCAGAAGAGGAAATTGTGTAACAATAGTAGATTGCTATTATTAGGACTGAATTTACAAACCCCATAATTATTCCCCACAAGGTTTTGTCTTCAACATACATGACAAAAGCAAAAATGGAGATGAAGGGTCCAACTAGCCATAACAAAGCTATAATAAATGTAATTATTGATGCTTGGCTATCATTCATTAATCCAGGAACTGTTTTTATGACGACTGATGTTATAATCATTCCCAGGCAAATTAGATACATACTCCACGACTTTCTGTGGTGACGAGCCATTGAAAGACCAAAGCAAATAAATATAATAGCCGGTAGATAAATGAATGCTATTGATTGAAAGAGGTCAAAATAGCTTTCTATCTCAGTAATTTTTACAGATTTTGTAATCTCTTTTCTATCCGTACCAACATTTATGGGCTCCAATCTGTATGTACGTACGACGCTATAGTCGCCTGATTCTACATAAGGAAAATATCTGAGTGGAATCGTTTCAACTGTTTCCTCAGTGATTGTCCCGTTTGTCGTTAATTCCATCAGCTGTGCAGTGGTGAGTTTGATCTTTAATGGATTTTGATATTCGTCAATTTGTTTGATTACCGTTATTTTGTTACTTTCATCGTTATATTGGAATGTAACATCTCCTGTGGTTTGAGAAAAAACATTTAAAGCGGTAAAAAAATAAATACTGATACATAATATTATTTTCATTATTCTGGCTCCTTTATTTATGAAATTTGTAATGTTCAATTAATGCAGAACTTACTATAAAAATGCTATTTTGTCAAGTGATTGAGCAGATATGCTATAATATTTTATATGACATTACGTGATTACTTCCAAACCGCCATTGAACGAAAAGCCTCGGATTTACATCTGGTGGCCGGCGCCGTTCCAGCTTTACGGGTTGAAAACAAGCTCGAAGGAATTCCTGGGGAAAGCGTCTTGGAAAATGACACCTTAATCGCTGAACTGCAAAATATTTTAGAACCAGCGCTCTGGCACCGTTTTACCGAAACTAAAGAACTGGATTTTTCTCATGAAACCTTTGGCAAGCGTTTCCGCGTCAATCTTCATTACCAACGCGGCTTGGTCGCTTTGACCGCTCGTCTGATTTCAAATCTTTCGCCTGATCCGGTACAACTCGGCTTTAATGATACGATGAACAAACTGACGCAGCTGCGCGATGGTTTGATTTTATTAACGGGACCCTCGGGTTGCGGCAAATCAACGACCTTAGCTGCGATGATTAACATCATCAACAAATCCCGCAACGGTCACGTCATCACGATTGAAGATCCGATTGAATATGTTTTTGCCAATGACAAATGCTTGATTGAACAGCGCGAAATCGGAATGGATACGCTTAACTTTGCCGATGCCCTGAAATTTTCTTTGCGCCAGGACCCGAACGTTATCATGGTCGGAGAAATGAGAGATCAGGAAACCATGGCGGCGGCGTTAACCGCCGCAGAAACCGGTCACTTAGTGTTGTCGACATTGCACACGTCTTCAGCTGCCGACAGTATCTTGCGCTTGATTGACTCTTTCCCGCCGCATCAGCAAACTCAGATTCTAAATCAGCTCGCGAGTAGCTTGCGCGCTATTATTACGCAACAACTATTGCCGCGTGTCGGCGGAGGACTTGTCGCGGCGCGAGAGATTTTAATAAACAACGCAGCCGTCGCCAATTTGATTCGGCGCAATGACGTAAGCCAGATTATGACGATTATCCAAACCAGCGCCAGGGACGGGATGATTCCGATGAACAAAGCAATCGAACAGTTGGCCGCGCAAGGACTGATCAGTTCTGAAACCGCGATGACCAGAACTCGTAACGAAGAAACCAAAGCTTCTTATTACTAATACCATGACTATAGACCGTTGGCGCGACATTGTAGAACAGATAAAAACCAACTTTGAAGTTGAGGATTCGGGCAGCTATGAAGATGATGATTTGGGCGGCACGACTACGGAGTTTATTGAATTCAGCGGGCCCTTGGGATTGATGAGACTCGAGTTTGCGACACACCCGCTGATTATTGATACGAAAACTCATTATCACAAACGCATCGGCTCTGAAACAACCGTCAATCACGTTTTTTCACCGACAGAAAAAACCCACACCCTATCAATCTTTAAATATGACGAAGCGACGGATGACTGGATTCCCTTTAAAACAAATTTATTTAATTAATTCTATGAAAAAATATTTACTTCTTTCTTTGGCACTTTTCTCCATTCTTGCCTTGAGCGCTTGCACCAACCCTTTTGCAAAAAAACAGTCAAAAGTTGAAGCCCCTAAAACTTTGGCCGATACTTTGTCGCGACAAAGCGAAATGAAAAAGTTTTCGAACGCGGGAGAATTGAAAGAATATTTTGCCGGACGTTCAAATAACGCCCCAACCAACACGATGGCTCGCACTGAAATGGCGTTTGGACTTGGCGCCAAAGATAGTATTTCTTCAGCCACTCCGGCAGTGGGCTTGGGCGGAGGAAGCGGCTACTCTCAGACCAACGTGCAAGTCGCCGGAGTTGATGAAGCGGATATCGTAAAGACCGACGGCAACTACATCTACAGCCTAAGCGGGAAAAAATTAGTTATCACCCAGGCGGTGCCGGCTGCTGACGCGGCGGTTGTTTCTGAAACCCAACTGCCGGGCAACGGACAAGAGTTGTTCATCGACAACGGACAGCTTGTTGTATTTGGTTATGAAGAGATTGCGTATGACGGTCGTGAAATGATGATTACCCGGCCGATGAGTCCGCGCGTTTTTGTTGCGGTCTATGACATCAGCGAACCAAAGAGTCCTAAGGCCATGAAAAATTATAAAGTGGACGGTAGCTATGTCAGTTCGCGCATGATCGACAGCCGCATTTATTTCATTACCAATAATTATAGTTTCTATCCGAGCGAGGAAGCCTTGTTGCCGAATGTATATGACGGCGATGAAAAAATTTCCGGAACTTCCTCAAACAACCGATACGCGTACCCGGAAGTGTATTACATTGATACACCGTCGGCCTACAGCGCGACAACGGTTGCCGTGCTTGATCTGTCCAATCTTGATAAGCCGTTTGAATCAAATGTATATTTCATGCCGGCAGGACAGGCTATCTACGCTTCGCGCGGCGCCCTTTATTTGACCTATACGAAATTTATCAGCGATTACGAATTGCGGATGACAGTAGCGCGTGAATTGATGTTCAGTCGGATTCCTGACCGCGAACGCATGCGTATCGCGCAAATCGCTTCTATTGATTCGTCAATATTATCCGACGATGAGAAAGCTGCAAAAATCAACCAGGTCATTGAAACCTATATTGCGCGTTTGCCGGACAACGAGCAGATACAGATTGCCAAAGAATTAAATGATGAATTTCAAAAAAGGTTTGATGCATTATACAAAGAGTTGGAAATAACAGTTGTGCATAAGATTGCTTTAAATGATGGAACACTTGAATACCGCGGCGTTGGCGAAGTTTCCGGACATGTCTTGAATCAGTTTTCTATGGATGAGTATGACGGTCATTTCCGAATCGCGACTACGCGCGGACAATCATGGATTATGCCTTTCCCGATTATCGCGCAACGCATGATCGCTCCGGCACAAACCAACGATTCGTATAACAATGTCTTTGTTTTGGATGAAGATATGAAGACGGTCGGAAATTTGGAAAATCTTGCCAAAGGCGAACGGATTTATTCCGCACGTTTTATGGGTGATCGCGCCTATGTTGTAACCTTCAAACAAACCGATCCCTTGTTCGTTATTGACTTAAGTGAGCCTACTGCGCCTAAAGTTGCCGGAGAATTAAAAATTCCGGGCTTCTCCAGTTACCTGCATCCGTATTCTGACACAATCTTGATTGGCATCGGTAAAGAAGCGACCGATAAAGGCGATCAAGGTGTTGAACTGGGCGGTTTGAAATTGAGTTTGTTTGATGTGGCTGATCCGGCCGCGCCTAAAGAGATTAGTAGTTTGGTAATCGGCGGCAAAGGCAGCGATTCATCGGTGCTCTATGATCATAAAGCCTTGCTCTTTTCCGCTGACCGAGAATTATTGGTGATTCCGGCGGGTTTGACCAAGCCTAATTCAAATAATTATCAGCAAGAGTTCCAGGGCGCCCTCGTCTTCCGGATTAAAGCTGATTCGATTGCTGAACGCGGTAGAATCGGTCATAACGCAAATGATTATATTACGCGCAGCTTGTATATCAACGACCAACTCTATACATTGTCGGCTTCAACCCTGCAGATTAATAATCTCGAAAGCTTGGCAGTGACCAAGAAAATCACTTTGCCTCAGCAAAATATCGGCGGCGGCGATAAGCCTATGCCGTTGACTGAACCGGCCGCACCGGTCAAAGAATAAGGGTATGGATCAACGCATTATTTTCTTACCGCTTTTGATTGTATCGCAGATTATCATTGGCGCTTGGTGGTACCAACAACCTGAGTC
>CAYUIC010000002.1:29690-41999 GCA_964444675.1 uncultured Gammaproteobacteria bacterium
GGCGCCGCGATACTGCTTATCAACCTGGCTTCAGCCAAATGGTTGGGCAGCACGCGTGTTGACTGGTGGAAGTTTGCGCTTCTGCCTTCGGTCTTGATGATTTCCGGATTAAGTTACGCGTTGATGATCAGCGTGCCGAGTTTGGCCTTGGGCGTAATCGCCGTTTCAGTCTTCGGTTCGATTATCTATTGGCGTTTGGTTTTCTTGTATGCTTTTAAGCAAGGTTCATTCAGGCCCTTTAGTCTGGAGCGAAGTTCAACCTATTTGTCGCTCATCGCAATTTTTTTCAGCGCAGCGGCAATTTTCGGTTTTAAAACTTTTCTTGATTATCCGGATTGGCAGCTCTTTGCCGTAAGTTTGTTGATGAGCGTGGCGTTAGTGACTCAATGGCTGTGGTTTGAAAAAGCCGAGCAACAGCTGAATTGGATTTACGGCGCCATCTTAATACTCGGTTTGGCGGAATGTTACATCGCGTTAAGTTTCTTGCCGATTAACTTCCATCTGCTCGGCTTTATGTTGGCAGTGATGTGGTATGGACTTTCTTCGCTCTTATCTCGGCAAATCAGCGGTCAGTTGAATCTTGCGCGCGCCCGTTTTATCTTGATTATTACTATTCTGGTATCTTTGGCCGTGCTGCTGACAGCTCGCTGGTTTTAAGGTACAATAGCCAAGCATTATGAAATTAAACAATTCTGTTAAATTCTGGTTAGTATTCTCCTGTATTGTCATCGCTGCCTTGCTCGGCGGCGTGCTCGGCAACTGGGCGTTTATTTACATGCTCGATAAATATTACGGCATTCCAGGCGGTAATTATTTGGCCGTAAGCTCTAGTTCTCCGGTGATTGTGCGTGACACTAAAAAAGTAATTGTTGAACAGGACAATAGAATTGCTCAATCGATTGAGTCGGCCGATGCAGAATTTGTTAGAATTTTTAAACGCCAAGCGGGCAATGCCATTTATCAGAAAAAGGATGCGTTGTTCACCGCAGTCATCGCGACAAGCGATGGTTGGCTTGTAACCGGAACCGTTGTGCCGACAGACAAAGAAACATGGAAAAATTATGAAGCGGTCACGCCGGATCGCAGGCGTTTTGAAATTGAAACGGTTAAAGTCGACACCTTGACTGGTTTGTCATACATTCATTTGCAACGTGCGCAGAATTTGCCGGTGCGTAATTTGATTGCGAAAGGCGATTTGACCATCGGACAGACCATGATTGCGCTGTCCAATGACGGCGCAGTTGAGGTGGGACGTTTGTCCCGCGAAGCCGATGCGATTATTTCAAGCGACGCACATATCGCACAACTGGCGGTTTCCGATATTGCCGGACGCGACGGTTATATTTTTGATGCAGCCGGACAGATGGTCGGCGTTGTAAAATCAAAAACTATTCTCGCGATGGATGCGGTGCAGCAGAGCCTTGAGAAATTACTGACTGAAGGCAAAATCGTTCGTCCGCGTTTTGGTGTGCATTATTTGAATCTTTCCAAAGCGCTTGCTCCGGGCAAAGATAGCGGTGCGCTTGTGATTGCCTCGGGCAAAGAGCCGGCGGTGATGGTTGGTTCTCCGGCGGAAAAAGCCGGAATCAAAGCCGGGGATATTATTACGGCAATCGACGATACGGCCATTAACGGTTTTACCGACCTGGCTTCGCTCGTGTCAGAGTATGCTCCGGGCGATACTATTAACCTAAGCGTGCGTCGCGGACAAGAAACCAAAAAATTTACCGTGACACTTGATACCTTGGTGACTAAATAACATTTTGCGTTATGAAGATCCGTTCAATACGCTCCCAGACAGGCCTTACAGGACGCAAGATAATTTTGCGTCTTGATTTAAACGTGCCTTTTCGCGGCAATGCCATACTTAATGAGTATAAGTTGCGGGCGTCATTGCCGATTCTGCGTTTCTTGTTGAAGAAAAAAGCTTCATTGATTATCGTTTCGCATCGAGGCGAACCGGACAAGAACGCCAAACGCGCGGCTTGGACCCTGGAGCCGATTGCAGTCTGGTTGGCGCATAATTTAAAAACCAACATTACTTTAAGTTCACTTGATTGGTCTGATATTTCGAAGCAGGCGAAAGAGCTTCAGCCGGGAGAGATAATGCTACTTGAGAATGTCCGCCTATTTACAGGCGAGATTGAAAATGATCGAGCTTTTGCCAAACGTTTGGCGGCGCTCGGCGATATTTTTGTTAATGACGCCTTTGCGGTCTCACACCGCAATCACGCTTCAGTCTCAGCTATAACAAGTTTTATACCAAGTTACGCCGGATTTTTATTGGAAGATGAAATCACTCATTTAGAAAAAGCGCGCAACGCCAAGAAGCCCTTGGTGTTGATCATGGGCGGAGCGAAGATTGTAAGTAATAATTCAGCTTACCAATCTAAATTTAAAATCTTACAATCACTTGGTTATAAAGCCCAAACTGTTTTAGTAGGAGGAGGAATTGCCAATACAATCTTGAAGTCGGAAAAATATGAAGTAGGCAATTCTTTATATGATATTTTGGATAAGAAACATTTTAAACTTTTGCCCTTGGAAAAGATTATTCTCCCGACAGATTTAGCTGTCTTGAGCAATGGTAAAAAAATTATTAGAAATGTGAATAAGATTAAAAAGACAGATATTATTTTGGATATTGGTCCAAAAACTCAGCGCAGCTATTCCTCTATAATAGAAGAAGCACATACAGTAATTTGGAATGGGCCAATGGGAAAAACAGAAGATAAGCGTTTCGCATCCGGGACAAGAGCGATTGTTAAGGCTATTAGTGCAAATAAAAAAACATATTCTGTAGTTGGCGGAGGAGAAACGGTTAGCGAGGCAACTAAGAGTAACAAAAAGTTTTCCTTTATTTCCACCGGCGGGGGAGCAAGCCTGGCATACTTAAGCGGAGAAAACTTGCCCGGTCTAAAACATATTATTTCTTAAGATGGCAAAAACTATTGTTAAACAAGCTCGTCCTCATCCAATCGTCCTGGCTATTATCGAAGGATTTGGTGTTGCTACAGCCGGTGAGGCTAATGCAATTTCTGCGGCTGAGACGCCATTTTTTGATCATATAATAAATCATTATCCGACAGGGTTGCTTGAAGCGAGCGGCGAGGCTATCGGTCTTGAAGCCGGTATGTCTTCAAGTTCTCGCATCGGTCATTATGTAATCGGCCATGGGCGGCCTTGGCCAAAAACATCACGCTTGATTTCGGAAAACTTGGCTGACGGGTCATACAGAAATATGAACGGGGTGAAAAAAATGGAAGAGGCGCTCAGCGCCGGCCCTAAACGTGTTCACCTCATCGGTCTTATTTCTAGCGCCGATACGGAAACAAAGTTAGAACATCTTAAGGCAATCTTAGCGGCCGTCAACTTACCCGGCGTTGAAGAAATTCTGATTCACGGCATTCTTGACGGTCGCAAAACTTCGGCGACTGCCGGACAGCGTTTACTTAAAGAAGTTTCGGAAATGATTGCGCCGTATACAAAAGCCTCTATTGTTTCGGTCATGGGACGATTATACGGTCTTGATAACAAGCACAACAGCGGACGTACGGCAAAAGCGCTTGGCATGCTCTTGGACGCTGAAGCGAATAAGGCCGCATCTTTGGAAAAAGCTTTGAGCGAGACTTATGCTAAGAAAATTTATGATGAAGAATTTCCGCCTACGGTTTTTTCAGGCGGCAAAGAAATCAGTATTTCAAAAAACGATGTCGTATTATTTTGGAATTATCGGGGAAGCGCTTTGGTCTCATTGGCCGAAGGGCTCAAGCAACGTTTTCCAAAGCTGAATGTCTTCACTATGACCAATTACGGTTTGGGAAAGCAAGCCGTTCCCTTGTTTGAATTTGCTGAAAAAGTCGACAGTCTCGGTTCCGTATTGGCGGCCCACGATTTCAAACAGTTGCGTATCGGCGACAGCGCGGGATTTTTCGGTCCGGCTTTCTGGCTTGATGATATCGATACTCCGATATATAAAAATGTTGAACGCCGCCTGATTCCTATTAATCCGCACGAGGATTTTGAACATGCGAGTCTTGATGCGATTTCCGAGCTTAAACGTAATTGTCTTGATGCAGTGGCTTCTTCGCAATATGATTTGATTGTTGTCAGTTTTTCACAACTTGATCTCATGGCTCACCAAGGAAATTTTGAACAAACCAAAGCGATTGTTGCGGCGCTTGATATCAGCCTTAAAGCCATTGCCGAAGGAGTTGAGATTGCCGGAGGAGCGCTGGTTATCACTTCGACGCATGGCTGCGCGGAACGCATGGTTGATCCGGCGACCGGAGAAAGTTTCAAAAAACATTCTTTGAATCCGGTTATTTTATCTTTGGTCGGCCGCCGTTTCCAAGGTTATAATCTGGGCTGGCCGGAAATTTCGCCCACTCACATCGAGAACGCCGCACCGATCGGTAATCTGGCAGATGTTACCCCGACTATTTTAAAATTAATGGGCGTGAAAAAACCCGGCAGCATGACCGGGCGAAATCTTGGAGCATAATATGATAGGCGTCCCTCTGAAAAAATTATTCACTACGGCCAGTTCCAGCGTCGCCTCGGCGGCTTTTATTATTGGTCTGTTCTCTGTCGCCAGTCGTTTGCTGGGCGTTGTGCGCGATCGTATTCTTGCTTCGACTTTTGGTGCGAGTCAATCCCTTGATATTTATTATGCGGCTTTTCGTTTACCTGATTTGGTTTTTAATTTATTGGTGCTCGGTGCATTGTCCGCCGGATTTATTCCGGTCTTTGCCCGCCTTGTCGCCGATAACAAAGAGAGAAGTAATGCTTGGATGCTCGCCAATAATATTTTAAACACTTTGACGGTCGGCCTGATCGCCGTGTGCGGTTTGGGTATTGCGGCAGCTCCCTGGCTTGTTGAAGTTGTCGCGCCGGGTTTTCCAATTGAAGCTCGATCGACGATTGTTGTGTTGACCCGGATTATGTTCTTGTCGCCGTTTTTCCTCGGCCTATCAAGTATTGTCGGCGGTATTCTCCAGTCCTTCCATCGTTTCTTTATTTATTCGCTGTCACCGGTATTTTATAATCTGGGAATCATTTTTGGCGCGCTGTATCTCGTGCCGCGTTATGGAATTTACGGTTTGGCCTGGGGCGTGGTCATCGGATCATTTTGTCATTTTGCCATTCAACTGCCTTCGCTTTTCAAGCTTGGTTTCCGGTACCAGTTTTTTATCAACTGGAAGGATAAAGCGATGCGCACGGTCTACGGCATGATGACGGCGCGTACTTTGGGTTTGGCCATCACTCAAATCAATTTGATTGTTGTTACGGTCATTGCTTCACGCCTGCCCTCGGGTTCTTTGAGCGTCTTTAACTTGGCCAACAACCTGCAGTCGTTTCCGGTAAGTATTTTTGGCATTTCGTTTGCCGTAGCAGTCTTTCCTTTGTTATCAGCTTCAGCCACGGCTCAAGATTTTATCGCCCGTTTTTCCCGCACCTTCAGACAGATTATGTTTTTCATTATTCCGGCGACGGTCGCCTTGGTTATTTTACGCGCGCAAATTGTGCGTGTTATTTTCGGTAGCGGAAATTTCGACTGGCAGGACACCACTCTGACTATCAACGCGCTTGGGTTTTTCGCTTTATCGTTATTTGCTCAAGCTGTTATACCGCTTCTCACCCGCGGTTTTTATTCGCAGCATGATTCCAAGACTCCGTTTTTCATCGGACTTGTTTGCGATATCGGCAACATTTTCTTGGCCCTTTATCTTATTAAGGATTTTGGAGTTGCCGGTCTTGCTCTCTCGTTTTCGGCAACAACAATTTTAAATTTCCTTTTGCTTTTCATTTTCTTGCATCGCCGCATGGCCAATCTTGATGAAAAGAAAATCATTATCTCTACAGCCAAGTTCAGCGCCGCCGCGATTGCCATGGCTCTGAGTATTCAAGCCATGAAACTCTTGGTTTGGCCTTTTGTTGATATGACGCGCTTTTGGGGAATCTTGGTCCAGGGATCATTAGCCGGCTTATTCGGTTTGTTGGTATATGCGGCGGTCTGTTCTTTATTGAAGAGCGAAGAGTTTGCGGAACTCTGGGCGGCTACCAAGATTAGATTGTTTGCCTCAGCGCAAAAACTTGAATCCGATGACCAGGGAGAAGTACGAGGCATATAATATGGATAAACGATACTGCACTATTTATTTGGCGCGTCACGGCGAAACTGAAGCTAATGTTTTGCGTATTACTCAAGGTCATTCAAGCTCCCCGCTCACCGATAAAGGTAAAATGCAGGCCAAGTCTTTAGGGGAGAACTTGCATGATGTTCATTTTGACGCAATATTTTCCTCTGATCTGGAGCGCGCAAAACATACTGCCGAGATTGCGGCGCTTGATCGCAAAATTTCCGTGCAAACCTCGCAACTTCTTCGAGAAAAATCATTTGGTACTTTTGAAGGCGGACCGATTATACATTATATAGAGGCATTACAAAAAATTGTCAGTGAGGAAACGGAGCCCGCTTTATTTATGACGGCAAAATTAGGAGTAGGAGATGAGAGTGAAGCTGAGGTCGCGAGCCGTGTCATTCGTTTCTTGCGCGAAATCGCCGTAGCGTATGAGGGCAAAACCGTGCTTGTTGTCAGTCATGGCGCAGCAATACGTATTTTGCTTGCACATCTCGGATTTGGTACACGCAAGGAATTATTGGGATCGGTGTCGAACGCCGCATATATAAAACTGGAATCCGACGGAATTGATTTCTTTGTAAAGGAAACGTTTGGAGTGATGAAGAAGGTGTAATTCACTCTACCCCCAACCCCTCCTCGCGCAAGCGCAAGAAGGGGAGCCTAGTATCAACGTACACACCGCTGTGTACGTTTTGTTTTAATTTCCCTTCCTCATCTTAGGATGAGGAAGTGTTAGGGATGGAGTAGTTTTAAAAATAGAGCTACTATTGACAAAATAATCATTTTATGTTAATATGTATTTAGCATTCTTTAACACCGAAATGGTGTAACTAAATCAGACGTAAGGTCTGGGAGGAACTACATTGAAAACTACAAAATCAATCATCGATTTCTTGAACAAGAAAAAAGGAATACATCGTGTTGATATCTTAATTACATCTTTTTTGTATGAATTAAGCTTAATCATGCGAAATATTACTCCAGCATGGAAAGATATTTTGAATGGTTTCACGATGAAATTTGGCGGTACATTTGATAGCCTTGATATAGATCTAGAGCAAATATCAATAAAAATTTTTCCGGCACAATGGTCTAAAGCATTTTATATCAAAGTGCAAATTACTTATGTACCTTCTAATGATATGATGTTTATTTCCGGGGCTAAAATAGCATCCCCTTATACACATGTATCTGAAGTCTTAGGTCTTATGTGTGAATCAGGTATTTATGGACAAATGGGTTTTAACATTGTTCCGACTTACGAGCAAGATGAAAATGCTAAAAAATTCCTTGAAGCAAAGGAAATAGTACTTGCGACACGATTAAAAAATTGCTAAGAGCATAAAGAATAAGTTATAAGGGTAAACTTCGGTTTACTCTTTTTCTTTTGATCGCGCAAGCGTAAGGAGGGAGACTATCTTGACGAAAGATTAAATTAGTTATAGATTTTCAGCAAAGTTCTTTAACACCGCGATGGTGTAACTAAAACTGAGTGCGAGGCTCAGGAGGAATACATGAAAAATAAAAGAGTTATCTCGGCGTTCGACTTTGCGGTCAGCGCATTCTGCTATGAATTAGTTGCAGTACTTATTCATTTTGATAGAAACTTTGCAAAACTATTTGAAGGCTTTGAGGTTAAGGTTACCTGCAGAGACACAATAGAAAGCAAAAATAAATATCCTGCGGAAGATATTGAAACTCAATATGTTACGATCACCTCAAGACTTTGGTCAAAAGAAGATTATATCAAAGTGGAGTTCTATAAAATTAATAATATATGGACTCCTATGGGCGGCGGAATTTATGTTGGCGGACCCGTATGGTGTATGTGTTTTAATTGTACACAAACTAAAGATTCTTTAAAAATTGAAATTATACCTAATCCCAAGATACCTGACCATGCTAGCGATCAATTTAATAAGTACAATAAAGAAAATTTAGTAAAAAATTATGAGAGATTTGTCCAGCGTGATAAAGATGGAGTAGAATTAATTTATACAGCTGTACGCGCAATGTAGTTTATAAAGAGTAAGCCCCTTTCGGTTTACTCTTTTTCTTTTGTGTTTTAAACTTACAACATGACCGAAACTAAAAAATTTCAAAAAAACAAAGAAGATTTTGTCTGTGATACATGCGGGACAAAAGTAAAAGGCAATGGTTATACGAATCATTGTCCTATGTGTTTATGGTCAAAACACGTTGATATTAATCCCGGAGATCGCGCCGCCGAGTGCCTGGGACTCATGGAACCCATTGGACTGCTCATAACCGGTCATAACCAGGAGATAGTTCATCGTTGCCAGCGCTGCGCCAAGCAATTGACCAACCGGGTTTCTCCTGATGACGATTCAGAGGCAATAATTGCCCTGTCACGGCGAGTTTTTAAGTAATTTTAGCTAATATCAGCGATTTCACACTTGACATTTTGAGTTAGAATTCATATAATACGGAAGCCTTGTCGCAAGCTAATCGCCGGGTATGCGGACGGTCGCTGGGCGTAAAAAGCGCTTAGAGGAAAGTCCGGACTCCGGAAAAAAGGCAGTGGGTAACGCCCACCAAAAGTAATTTTAGGGAAAGTGCCACAGAGACAATACTAATTGTTCAATAAAATGGATAATGAAAGGTGAAAAGTAAGTCAGTGTCGATAAACGGCTATGGCTTTCGCGCTTCGGTGACGAAGATGCGTGGTAAACCCTGCCTGGAGCAAGAGCAAACCTGTATTGAACAACAATTCAGAGGAACGTAGCTCGCTCGAATCCGTAAGTGATTGCGGATCAAGATAGATGGCCGTCGTCCCGCTCTAAATTGCGGGATACAGAATCCGGCTTATAGCATGCCCGGTGTTTAATTTGCGATAAGACTTTTAAATACATATGAAACGATCAGAATTATTCTTCTCCGTAATATTGTTGCCGATTGATTTCTTAATGGTAGTACTGGCCGGCTTGTCGGCGTACTATTTGCGTTTCGCAGATTTGACTACGGATATCCGTCCGGTCATTTTTAATTTGCCGATGTCTGAGTATCTGCAGGTGCTATCGGTGATTGCGCTTGTTTGGTTGATTATTTTCGCTTTTGCCGGTTTATACAATTTGCGCGAACTGGGCAGCCTGAAAACCGAATTGAAGCGCGTAGTGTTCGGTTGTTCGTTAGGACTTGTCGCGGTTGTTATTTTAATCTTTTTTTACCGTGAATTATTTTCCTCTCGCTTTATCGTTTTGAGCGGATGGATTATTTCAATTATCTTTGTTGCGGTCGGACGCATTATTATTACTTATGTCCGCCGCTTTTTTTATAAGTACGGACTTGGTATTCATAAAGTTGTTGTGGTCGGCGCCGGACAAACTGCCGACCGTATTGTTAAAGAATTCGCCACCGAACGCTGGCTCGGCTTTACGGTTGTAAAACGCTTTGACGGTTTTGATCTTGAAGCTTCAAAAGAATTAGAAGATTATTTAGAGACTAAAGAAGTCGATGAAATTTTGCAGGCTGATCCTAATTTACCCAAGAGCGACCGTCTGAGACTTTTTGACTTTGCCGATGAGCATCATTTGGTATTTAAATACGCTGCCGATTTACTTGAAACCAAAGTCTTGCGCGTCGAAGTTGATGAACTTGCCGGCATTCCGGTTGTTGAAGTTAAGAAAACTCCGCTTGATGGTTGGGGTAGAGTTATGAAGCGTTTGGTTGATATTGTCGGCTCTGCTTTTTTGATTATTATCACAAGCCCGATCATGCTTCTTGTTGCAATCGCCATTAAGCTTGATTCGCGCGGTCCAATTTTCTTTTCTAAACTCGACGATGATTCGCCTTTGTATCGTATGGGTCAAGGCGGTAAAGCGTTTCGTTATTTAAAATTCCGCTCGATGTTAAATCGTATGAACAGCATGCGTTATAACGAATTGGCTGATAAGAATATTCGCGGCGATGGCCCGATTGTGAAGATTAAAGATGATCCGCGCGTTACTCGAGTTGGTAAATTTATTCGTCGTTTTTCTTTGGATGAATTGCCGGAATTATTTTTAGTATTTATGGGTACGATGAGCTTAGTTGGTCCACGTCCGCATTTGCCGGAAGAAGTTGCTAAATACGAAAGTCGTCATAAAAAGGTTATGACAATTAAACCGGGCATTACGGGACTCGCGCAAGTTTCAGGACGAAGCGATTTAAGCTTTGAAGATGAAGTCCGTTTAGATACCTACTACATAGAGAACTGGTCCTTAATTTTTGATATTATTATTTTACTAAAAACTCCGTTGGCGGTTTTCCGTCCGCGACAAGCTGAATAATATGGCAACTGCGTTGATTCACGATCATTTGGCTCAGGACGGCGGCGCGGAAAAGGTGTTGAGAGTTTTAGCTTCAATGTATCCGAAAGCGCCGATTTATACTTTGCTCGCTGATCCCGGCGTTGCCTCACTGTTTCCTAATCACATTGAAACCTCGATCATTCAAAAGATGCCCGGGGGATTAAAGCATTATCAATGGTACATGCCGTTCATGCCGATGGCGGTAGAGTTTTTTGATTTAACAAGTTACGATTTGGTAATTTCTGATGCCTCAGCTTTTGCCAAAGGCGTAATAACAGGTCCGGATACCTTGCATATTTGTTATTGCCACACTCCGACACGCTATGTTTGGGATTATACGCATCAATACATTCAAGAATTACCCTATAACAAATATTTTAAAAAAATAATTTCGTTAGTCCTAAATTATATTAGACTCTGGGATCGTCAGGCTGCAGATCGCGTTGATTTTTTTATTGCCAATTCTAAGACCGTACAAAAGCGAATTAAGAAATATTATAAGCGCGATTCAATCGTTATTTATCCGCCGGTAGAAGTGAATAAGTATAAAGTTTTAAATGCGCCGGGTTCGTATTTCTTAATCGGCGGTCGTTTAGCTAAATATAAAAAAGTAGATATTGTTGTGGAAGCCTTTAAAGATTTAGGTCTTCCGTTGAAAGTTTTTGGATCAGGTGTAGATTTGCCTCGTTTACGCGAGATAGCTCAAGGCGCGCCGCATATTCAATTCTTAGAACGCGTATCCGAAGAAGAAAAAATAAAATTATTCGAGAATTGCAAAGCGTTCTTAAATCCGCAGGAAGAAGATTTCGGAATTACGGTAGTAGAAGCAATGGCTGCCGGACGTCCGGTTATCGCGTATAAAAAAGGCGGCGCAACGGAAACCGTAGAAGACGGCGTCTCCGGTATTTTCTTTGATGAACAAACGCCTGCCGCAATAAAAGAAGCCGTCACTCGCTTTAATTCTATAACATTTAATCAAAACGAAATCCGCGCAAAAGCTGAAGCCTATTCAGTAGAAAACTTTAAAGCAAAAATAACCGAAGCGGTTGAGGGGTTTAAAGGAGAATTTTAAATCTGCGGAAGGTATACAGTAAACAAAAATCATGTTAAAAATTATTTTATTTATTTCGAGTATATCGTTTTTTACGGGAGGAATAATAAGAAGTAATTTTTTTGCACAAGCCTTAACGACTCTAGTAGGAACGTTTGCTGGTTTTTGTTTTTCAATTATACTATTTTATTTAACGGAGAGATGGAAAGAGAAAAGCAAAAACAAAAATCTGTCTGACAATATTCAATTTGAGTTACAATTTAACATTGATTTTTTGAATTCTTATAAAGAAGAGTTCGAGCAAATGATAGCCCGAATTACTAGTGGTCAAAAAGCCATAACTTTTATTTTTAAACATAGCAAGTTACAAAGTCATTTTTTACTTGGTGCATTCCAAACAGGTGTTCTTTATAAATATTTAACTACAGATGAATTAAAAGAAATGCATGATATGATGAATTATTTTCACCAATATAGAGATAACACATTATGGGAATTATTAATTGATTATCTAAATAATAAAAAGACCCCTCAAGAAGTATTAGCAAGCTTTGAGTGGGATGCAGAACAGATGGAGAAGTATTTAAGGTTATTTATTAGTTTAAAAGAAAAACTAAAAATTTTAAAATAACTTATTTATAAAACAATGGTAATAAATAAATGGCCAAGAGATAGATATACTGGTCCCGGCGGGGGTTTATATACTGGTCCCGGCGGTGGTTTATATACTGGTCCAGGTGGCGGAGCATATACTGGTCCGGGAGGAGGATTATATACTGGTCCGGGAGGAGGATTATATACT
>CAYUIC010000003.1:0-38935 GCA_964444675.1 uncultured Gammaproteobacteria bacterium
GCGTACGGCGGATTTCTCCGCTTTCAGTGCATTGCATCTTAATCATGTTATCTTGCGACATACTATATTTTATTCCCTCACCCTGCCCTCTCCCTTTTTAAGGGAGAGGGTGGCCGAAGGCCAGGAGAGGGATTATTAATTAATGTGGGCCGGGAAGGATTCGAACCTTCGAAGGCGCAAGGCCAGCAGATTTACAGTCTGCCCCAGTTGACCGCTTTGGTACCGACCCGAGGGGTGAGCCGTTGCGCGGATTTGAACCGCGGACCTACTCCTTACCATGGAGTTGCTCTACCAGCTGAGCTACAACGGCTGATATAGACAGCCGAGAAATAATTAGAGCTCGGCAATCCGGCTACGGAATTGTTCGAGCTTCTGATTCTCGGGGTTCGTGGACTCAAGCTTTTTATAGGCTTCCAAGGCCACTATTTTGTCTTTTTTAATTATACTGACTTCAATCAATCTGTCAAGGTAACGGGGGTTATTTTCTTCAATCTTAAGGGCTTTTTTAAGGGCCATAACAGCCTTGCCCAGCTCGCCTGCCCCTTCATAGACATTTGCCAGAATAAAGTGCAACTGAGCCAATTCCAGGTCTTTGGAGCTTGGTTGGTCTCCGCTTGAGGGGCGCCGTAAGTGCAAAGCATGCTCAAGGGTTTGCTTAGCCTCATTCCATAGCTCCAATTGATAATACAATTCTCCCAATTCCTTAAAGGCGTTAAAATTTCGCGGATCAAGTCCGATGATTTCAATATATTTTTTTTCTGCCATCTCAAGTCGTTCAGCTTTGACCAGCTCTTCAGCTTCTGAGAGAAGCGTTTCAATGCGCTTGCCGATTTCTTGGTTAAGTGAGGCTTCACGGTTCGCCTGGCTGCGCTGCCAATCATTCAAACGATCATAAAACCAATCAAAGCCATTGCGCAGTAATCGCGAAATCGGTTTGACCGATCTGATAATCAAAAATCCCCATTTGCTTAAGCGGCGACGCAAGCGATCCGCGATAATCTGCTGCTTGAGTACTCGAGCGCGTTCCCCTGCAACTTGGTCAACATCAATATTCGCAAGAAAACCAAACTTCCTGCCGACGATAATTCCGACGACAAGCAATCCAAGGATAACAATAGCCCAGCCAATGATGTATTCCATACTTAATTTTTCACAAGTAAACGATGAGCTGCCTCTGGAGCCTGGCCGTCATACACGATTGAAGCGACGGCATTGGCCAAAGCGACTGCGTCTTTAAGTGAATGTTGATGAATGTTTCTGCCTAAGGCTGCGCCGGCTGCGCCAAAACGATGCACCTGAGTATAAATGGAGTTTAAGACATCATCAGATGAACTTACTTCACCGCCGGCAAATAAAACACCGGTATGTTTGCCAGCCGCTTTAATAATTTCAGTATAGGCTTCAGGTGACATTTCACGCGGACGATTTACTTTTACAAAATCGGCGCCCAAGGCAACGGCGACGTTCACGGCTCCGGCAATAAGATGTGCGTCATACTTATCTTTAATCGCTTTGCCGCGCGGATAGACCCAAAGTATGACCGGCAAACCTTCTTGATGCGCTTGATACACAATCTGTGCCGCTTCATGCAGCATAGCGGGTTCAAAACTCGAACCGATATACACTGTATAGCCGACCGCGGCGATCTGCAATTTAGAATTTTTAGCAAAAGTTGCAACCTGACGAACATCATACCAGGCTGCACTGTAAGGATCTTGTTCTTCTTCTGTAAGCAGATTTGTTTTGGAGTTAAGCTTGACGATATACGGAACTTTCGGATATGCGCTGCCATAACGGGCTATCATTCCCAAATGGGTCGCAAACGCGCCAATGCGCGAGGATGAAGCGATACGGAACAGGTGTTCGGGGTCGGCATCTTCAGCTGCGCTATTCGGTCCGTAAAAATCGTCATTCAAATGTTCAACTCGTTGATCGCCGGCAAAAATAAACAAACGACCCGTATCCCTTGTTAAAAGCTCGTAATTTTTCTTGTAGGTATTTCTTTTTGTGCTTGGCACGTCAAGCGGTATTAGTATGTTCATTGCCATGAAATTATTAGCTGGTAAATATAATGTGCTAAAAATAACAATCCTACAACTCCACCGGTTCCAATTAAGATATAAAAGATAAAACGAGCCCCACTTTCAACCGTATCTATTGAACTTGGTAATTCTTTATTAACAAAAAAATCAAATACTATATCGTACCATGCGGGATTTGTATGCCCCGGATCTTCTTCTATGGCCGTACTAATATCTATCCCTTTTTTCAATATATTACTCATATCCTTAGTCTATCACACGTTCAGCAAGGCGTAAAAATGAGCGAAGATTTAAACTTGCGCCGCCCACTAAAAATCCATCAACACCGGTTTCCATAATTGGCATGACGGTTTTTTCATCAACACTGCCGCCATACAATACGCCGCAGGATTGATCGGCCCGATCGCCAAAATAACGACGAAGCAACACGCGAATCACATCAGTGACATAGGCGATTTCTTCAGCACTTGGTGTTTCACCACTACCAATCGCCCAAACCGGTTCATACGCCACCAACAATTGCTGACCCAAACCAAGACTTAATCCATCCAAGGCTTCATGTAATTGTCGAGACAACACTTCTTCGCGTTCATTGGCTTCGCGATCTGCGGCGCTTTCACCGATGCATAAAATGGGATTAAATTTGCGCGAGTCCAAAGCTGCCGCGACTTTGCGGTGTATCATCCAATCTTCTTCACCCAGATGTTCCCTGCGTTCGCTGTGTCCGATGATAACATAATGCACATCCATTTCAATTAAATCACGCGGCGAAACTTCTCCGGTAAAGGAACCGGCTGTTTCCCAAAACATATCTTGTGCGCCGAGAGCGACACTCGAATCTTCTAAGGCTTTAGCGACAAAGGGCAGGCTCGTAAAGCTTGGGCACGCGACAATAGTAACTTTTGATTTTTTAAAAGCGTCAGCGTAGCTTTCGGCCAGCGCGATGCTGTCCTTGACCGTTAGATTCATTTTCCAGTTGGCGATTAGATACATATAACTAATTTTCCCACAGATAGGCCCTCATCGTCCAGTCAAGGATTTTTAAGGTTTCGGAAAAGCGTTTTTCATCCTCCGGAGCCCCTAATATGGCTGTAATAAAACGACGGTTTTTATATTCAAAAATTCCGGCAAAACAATAGCCGGCCTCATCAAGATGTCCGGTTTTTCCGCCGAGCAAATAGCTTCCTTTGGGCATAGTCCTGCCCAAGAGCTGGTTGGTCGACTTTACTTCTCGCCTGACGCTTGACGATACATTAAAACTATACCTGCTTAATTCAAGCGCGTCGGTAATTTCTTTTTTTTCAAAAGCTTTCTCCGCTAATTTCGCAACGGCAAGAGCCGATCCCGTGTTGCCGGTATCAAGGCCCGTCGGATCCTTGAACTCGATTCCCCTAATGCGGAGGATATCCGCTTTGTCGTTCATGGCTTTAACAAAGGCCTCTTCGCTCAAACCTGTCGAGCGCACCAAAACAGTAATTGCGGAATTATCTGAAGCAATCAACGCCGCCTTAAACAAATCTTTAATCATAATCTTGTCTCCGGAAAAAATGTTTGCTTTGGCGCCACCGCGCAAGTCTTCCTTGTTCACGACGATATCGCTTTCCCAGCCCGGATTATGATCCAAAAAAACCAAGGCGGTCATTAACTTTGTCAGGCTGGCAATGGGTTGTTGGTTGTCAGCGCTGATATCAAGCAAACGAAAGCCTGATTCAGTATCAAGCACAACCGCGGAGTCAGCGGCGATTTTAGGCAACTCAAGAGATTGGCGCACCGGCACGCGATGATTAAATACTTCGAGCAATCGACTCGGAACAACTGCCGGTTGTGTATGTTGTGAAAAAAGACTGATGCCAAGAAATACCGCGATAAAAATAAGGCCTATCAAAGCTGGCATAGTTTATGAACTTATGGCCTCCGGTTCAGCCAACATGCGGTCAAGCGAGTCATCGGCTTTCAGGCGCGCATATTCCGGCAGCTGAGAAACATCGCTGATACCGAGGAAGCGCACAAAATCAAGCGTGACGCTGTAATACGTTTCATCTTTCTTTTTATCAACCTTGGCTTCGATTAAGCCGTGCAATAATAAATTTCTTAAAATTAACGCGCAGTTAACACCGCGAATGCGGTCCAGGTCAATTTTTGAAATTGGTCCGCGGTATGCGATAATCGTGAGCGCTTCAATGCTTGGCTTGGTCAATTCGCCCATTGTTTCGTCTTTGATAAATTCTTTTATCAAAGCCGCGCAGTCGGGCGCGCTTACCATTTGATAGCTTGAGCCCTGCTTAACAAGGGCGACGCCGCGTTCTTCGCGTCTGCAGTCTTCGCTGAGCTCATCGAGCGCAGCCGTAATTTTTTCCGGCGAAGCTTTAATCAGGTCCGACAGGTCTTTTACTTTTAATGGCTTGGCGGCAACGAATAACAGTGCCTCAAGAGATGCTTTAAGATTCATAACTATGATTGATTATCTAATCTAAAAATTTCAATTTCGGAAAACAATTCAGTTTGATCCGCGCTGATTGTACGCTGCTTCATGAGCTCAAGCATAGCGAGGAAACTGACAATCACTTCCACTTTTGAATTTGCTTTTTTGATGATTTCGGAAAAACGCGAACGAATCTTGCCGACAAGTGTTTCTTCGATAAAACGAATTTTCTCTTCGATGTTAATTACAATTTCCACCGTTCCTTCTTCCAATTTTTCAATCAATGGTTTGATGTGGCTGATAACTTCCTGATATATCTCCGCCATCATTGATAATTTCAAGTTGGTCGGGGGTGAAAAAATGCCGAGATTGGCGACGAGCGCTTTGCGGTTAAATTCGCGCTCAAACATGAAATGTTTACCCGCAACCATTTTCTCAATCTTTTTCGAAGCTTCCAAAAACTCTTTATACATCCGCAGCTGCTGTTCAAAATCCTCAATGGCTTGTTCCTCTTCAGGCAGAAGATACGGCAACAAGGCTTTCGCTTTAATTAACAACAAACGCGAAGCAACCACCAAAAAGTCGGCCATTTCTTCGGGATTTATCTCCGTTGTCATAGCCCGCAGCTCGGCGATATACTGATCGGCGATTTTCGCCAAACTGACCTGGGTAATATCAAGCTCGGCTTTATCGATCAATTTAACCAATAAAGCGAGCGGTCCTTCAAATTGTTCAAGCTTGATGTTCATCATTGTTCTTAACGAACCGGTACTGCTTTTGTCGCTGCGCCCTGATCATAATCAAGTGCTTTTTGTTTCAAGCACTGATAGCCGGCGGCATGCGGCCAACGATCCGAGTAAGTATAATCACGTTGGTTTTCCTGGTTTCGGTTATCAGTTTGGAACTCCGCACATAATTCATAGCCGTCAACACCGACTTTCTTGTAGTCGTAGCTTTTAGCGGAAAGCGGATCTTTGAAATTATTAATATCAAGATAGGGCGACTCTTCAAAAGCTTGCGCTATAGTTTCAGGCAAACGGTTGTTTTTCGAATAATAGGTATTGATTGCACTGTCAATCTGAGTAAATTGATTCAACACTTCCTGGTCGTGTTTTCGCTGACGAGCTTCAGCCGGCGACTCAACAAAAAAGAAACTGAAGATAAGCGCGCCAATCGTGATAACCAGAGCTCCGATAAAGTATGTTCGAATGACCGGATCAGCCGCAACAATCTTGTCGCGACGAACATCATAAAAATAATAGCTGAAAATAATTGCGGAGATAAGGAAGGCCACCAAAGCTTTCAAACCTGAGCGCAAGACCAACTCGCCGTCAAGGTAGTTATTGATTGTGACAATCAACCATACGACCATTACAATCGAACTGACCAATAGGATAAAATAGACGAGCCAACGTCGGATACCGGCTTCTTTGTCCAAATCCTTGTTTTTCAAACTCTTCTCAATAACATACATCAAGCTGAAATAAATCGGTATGGAAATAATTAAATAAGAAATCGCCGTGGTCAATTGCATGAACGGGCTTGAATATGTCGTGAGAGCGTCACTGACATATTTATTGATTGCATGAAAGAATACTTGTCCCGTGCCCAAAGCGACAAACAACAACGCAAAGAGGGAGAACATGTATAGGAAAGCGAACTTGGCATTGGAATTTTTTAACATCATATGGTTATTTTTTATTAAACGGCATTTTCCAAACTGGCACGCAACCAGTTATCGAGCCGACGATTCATTATTTTAAAATCTTCTTTTGAATGCGAGTGAGTAGCAGCTTCGTACAATGACTTCGGTGAATACTCGATTTGTTTAAACGGTGTACCGAGTCCTAATTTTTCAAAGCAGAAACATAAAAATATTTTTGCAAACCACTGATACCACGCGCTTTCGGCCTTGCCTTCATTCATCAACGCGCAGAAATCAGCAATTAAGTGAAATAACTCTTCATCCTTCTCGCCTTCTTGAATCAAGCGATTGAGATGTCCGATAGCGAAACCTGTCGCCGCAATCTTATCATAGTCGGCCTTGAGCAGCGGATAGCAATTTCGGCTGGAAGCGGCGGCAGCCGTTGGTATTCCCTTGCCCTCAATAACCATCAATTCAAGCAGGGTCAATGGTTCAAGATGAGCCGACATTTTAGAGCTTAAACGTCTGGCTCCTCGCACCAGGAGGCTCAGTTTGCCATGCTCAAGCGTAAAAACATCAACCAAGCTATCATTCTCCCGCCAGGGGCGTGTTCGCAGAGAAATAGCCGGTGTAGAAAGGGTTTGCGGCATGTGTATAGTATAGCCTATTCCAGCCTATCAAAATAGCCCTGTAAAATGATCATTGCGGCCATTGCATCCCTATTCCCCTCTTTGCGCGCATTGGGATCAAGCGAATCTGCAGCCTGCGAAGAAAAACGTTCATCAACCAACGAAATCGGTAATTTTGTCCGGTCAGTAATGGTCCTGAGGAAAGTTGAAAAATCAGGATCAAGTCCGCCTACTTGGCTATTAACCGGCTCGCCAATAACCAAACGTTCGATTCCCTCTTCTGTAATTACCGCTTCAAGTTCCTCTAAGTTGGCAACATTTTTTAGGGGCGAAGCTAACTTTGTTGCAGCATTTCCCAAAGCCAAGCCAATGCGAGCCTTACCCCAATCAATGCCTAAACACTGTTCCTCTTTATGACTTTGTGATGATGTCATATCCGTCTTCTGTTATTGCGATAGTATGTTCAAAATGCGCGCTCATAGATCCGTCCGCAGTAACAAAGGTAAAATTATCCGCCGCTGTCTCAATATGGAAGTCTCCTAAGGTAAACATTGGTTCAATTGCGATGACCATGCCTGGCTTCAATTCCACGTTCGGGAATTCACCGTTAGTGATATGATAATTTGGAACTTGCGGTTCTTCATGCACTTCAAGACCGACGCCGTGTCCCACTAAATCGCGAACAACGCCGAGTTTATTTTTCTTGGCAACATTTTCAACCGCACACCCAATATCATCCAAAGTATTTCCCGGAATTGCCGCTTTGATTCCGGCCATTAAAGCTTCGCGAGTTGCGTCCAGTAATTTCTTATTCTCTTTTGAAATTTTTCCAACGGCGACGGTCACGGCTGTATCGGTAAAATAACCTTTGCGCGCCGGATATTCCATGCCGATATCCAAACTCACAATATCGCCTTCCATTAATTCTCGAGTTGGAAGCGCCGGACCATGAACAATTTCATCATTAATTGAAATACATAAAGCAGTCGGAAACGGATTTGACTGAGGCGATGGCTTATAACCTTTAAAGGCAGGACGGCCACCTTCTTCTTCAATACGCATGAGTGCATGATGTTCAAGTTGCGAAGTATGTAATCCGGGTTTTACCATGCCGGCAAGCTCAGCTAAAATAGCGCCGAGCTTTTGTCCGCCTTCTTTAATTTTTGCAATCTCTTCGTTTGTCTTAATTAATCTACTCATTTCTTCTTTTTTATAACGCCATACTCTTTGAGTTTGGCTTTTAATTCTTTTTGGATTTTGTCAATTTCTTGTTCGCCGTTCACTTCAATGATTGAGCCGCGACCCGAGGCTTTTTCAAGCATCGGACGGGTCAGAGCATGATAGTACTTAAGGCGCTGTTTGATAATTTTTGGCGTATCATCCGCGCGAGTGATTAAGGTCTTGCCGCATAAATCGCATTTATTCGCCCGGTGCGGCTTGTTGTAAAGCAAATGATACGATGCGCCGCATTCGCAAACCCTTCTGCCTGATAAACGACGCAAGACTTCTTTGTCAGACACACTAATCACCACAAAATACAAACGGTCAGTGGTTTTGGTTAATTTGAGCAAATGGCGCAATTGCTCGATTTTTCTCGGATAGCCGTCAAGTAAAAAGCCGCGCTTGGCGTCGGTCTTGGCAATGCGATGGCGCAGGATATGGTCCATCAAAGTAACGCCAAGCATTTTACCTTGAGACATCAAGGTTTTGACGTGTTGTCCGAGAACCGAGCCGGTCTTTTGTTCGCGACGCAAAAGTTCACCGGTCGAAATGGCCGGCAAATTAAGGGTTTCGGCCAGCATGTCGGATTGGGTGCCTTTGCCCGATCCGGGAGGGCCGAAAAAGACGATGATTGTTCGAGTCATATATATGAATATTAGCATTATTAGAAGTAAAAATAAAGATTAAAAAGAAAAACAGCGGTCTTTCTTGACCGCTGCTCGTTGTATTATTTAGTTAATGAGATTTATTTGTTTTAAACATTGAGAGAAATGTGGCAATAGGCTCTCATTTCCGGAAAGGTTTCAAAACCTATCCTGGAAAATTCACCATGATACTTCCAAAATATTTCCTTAGCTTCCAGTACGGCTTCTTCGTTACGTTTTCTAAGCTCGTAGCAATTTGCTATAATTTGATGAGGAATATTTAATGATTCACTATCATATGTCCACTTGCGCGCCTCGGGACTAACAGGCTTATCAAGAAGATCATTTAAATAAGCAGTGTCTTGTTCCTGTTTTGTACATGCATCTTTAAAGCGAAGGGCGAGCATTTTTAATATTGCCTCAACCGATCTCATTTCTTTTTCCCGGCGACGAGGGTGCATTAGTCCATCGAATCTTTCCTTCTTGACATAAACATTTTTCATACTCTGCAAATCAACATAGTTTTCAATAGGAAAGCCACATAAATCAGCAATTTCTTTAAGGTAATTAAAGTCCTTACTTCTGGTCTCTTCATTATTTTTAAACATTTGTATTCTCCTACCTCTTTCTTTGAGGGTTCTTTTAGGATTGTAAAATAACAGCTTACTTTTATAGTATAACATATTATATAAATATTGTCAATATGTTATAAAATAAGCCTTTTTCACTAAAAAACCCCGACGTTTTTAACCTCAAAATCTCTTATATACCATGTGTCTTTCCAGTCTCCGGAGGGCCGAAAAAGACGATGATTGTTCGAGTCATATTATTTTAGTATATCATACCCCTGACTGGGTTTTATTTTTCAAATACTCTTCAAGATCATCTTCAAACTTATTCATACTCTGTTCAATCAGCTTATCAAAATCCGGTGCGACATTAGTATGCTCATCTCCAAAAATATCGGCTATTTCACGGCGTTGTGATTCGTTGCCGAGTAAAATTGCCGAATACATATGCTCACCAAACCCACGCTCAGAATCATTAATTTGCAAAAAATTCTTGATGTTTTGAGCGTTACCGCATGTATCGCCGCCATCGCCGACAAAATAAAAGGCTGAAGCATAATCAGGAAATTCTGTAGTCTGTTCGTTAAGATCATGAGCGGCTTTTTTTATCCCGTCCAACATATTAGTGCCGCCACTTGTTTGCACCCTTTCCATCAAGCGAGCTTTTATAGTTGAGGCCGGTCCATCTTTAAAATCATAACGACGTGGCGATTCATATTCCTGATCAAACTTTTTAATTTCAGTAATAGTATCGGAAAAGGTATCAATAGAAAAACGGATATAACCGAATTCTTCGGAAATTTTGTTGAATAACTCTGAATAAAATATTAAAAGCTTACGAGCACTTTCAAGTTTTGGACCGCTCATTGAACCCGATACATCCACCAGAATTGAAGCCATGAAACGCGGTTTAATCGAAGGTCTAATCTGTCGCGGATTTTTAACAATACCAAATAACAAATTACGAGGTTTCATTACGGAACGTCGATTAAAGGAGCCCTGGCGTGTCAGAGAATCTTCATCTATCTCGACATCTTCCTGATGAGGCAAACGCTCGGCAAAATAACGAAACCACTCTTCAACCAATGGTTTAATTTCTTCCTGAATCCTTTCATATGCATCATATAACCCTCGTTCGCGTTCTATTTCTTTCTGCAGTTTATCAAGTTCTTCAAGTTTTTTTTGATCAAATTTCTCAAGCAACTTTTCCAGCTTCTTTTCATCCATAAAACCGTCGTCCGTCATTTTCTCAAGCGACTCCTTCATGGCGTCTAGCATTTGTTCCTCTTTGGCTTCAAGTTTATCTTCCAACTCTTGCTTCATTTCATCCAATAAATCACTTTGTTCAATCTCCTTAGACATTTCAGCTAGATCATTAAATTTTTGCGTTTCGTTCAACTTTTCAATCAATGACTCTTTTAATTTTTCCATCTTATCCATTTGATCCTTTGCGTGCTCAAGTTGCTGTTCAGCGGTTTGCATTTCCGCATCACTCGCCCGCTGCATCTGATCCAGCGGGTTGCCGGATTCAGTGGATGAGGTCTGGTCAGATTTTTGATCAGCTTTTGTATCAGTCTTTTCCGTTTCACCTTTTTCTCCTTGTCTGGATTGCGGAGGCGCATCAATACCGCCGTCATCAGCCTCGGGCGCTGATTCTTTTTTTGTTTCTTCATCTTGCGTCTTCTCTTCTTTTTTCTTATCTTCGGGCTTAGCCTGCGGCGTGGCGTCAAAACGTCGCCACTGAGTGCCGTCCCAAATCTCTGACCATGCATGACCAGTTTGTCCGGTAATTGAAGATTTACCTTCTTTTGACCCTTCTACCTTGTGTCCGACAACCAAGCGCGACGGAATACCTGAACGACGCGCCAAAGCCACAAACTTAGTGTTAGCCGAATAACATTCAAGATATTCAGAAGTATCTATATTTTGTAAATAATTTTCTGCACTTGATTCGCTTCTGAGTTTGTATTGTAAAGCTTGCGCCGCGTTTAAATCGCCACCGCCGGGATAAAAATGGTTCGCCAGCATATATTGGCGTAGCTGTTCGGCTTTTTGCAACGGAGAACCAACTAAACGTTTTAGACACTGCTCGGTTTTTTCGGAAAAAGATTGATCTGTTAATAATGCGAGATCTTCATTAACCGGCTTATTGATAAATACCTTGTCTTCTTTAACAAATTCAACTGAAAACGAGCCATTACCCTTGGCTTCAAGATAGAAACAACCATTTTGATCACGCAGTAGTTTAATGGTTCCTCCACTAACTTTTAATGAAGCGTTATCTAGGCAATAACCAGTTGGGAGTGGTAGGGATTTCAAGCCGGTGTCAAACACACCGGAGATGCCAAAACGATTTTTATTTGTATGTTCGGTGGAATAAGGTGTTAGGTTTTTTTTCTTGCTCCAGGTTTTCCTTGCGCTATCATAATAACTTTTTTTACCACTAGCATAATAGCCTCCTAGGGGCGGTGTAATTTCAAAAATTGGCTGTTCCTTAATTTTTTCTTTACCTTGTTCTCCACTGCTGGGCGGAGTGTGATATTCATCAGAATCTTCGGGTGGAATGGCGGGATCTTCGGGCAAACCAGGATTCACTGCTTCTTCTTTATATTGTTCAAGTTCTTTTTCAAGCTCCTTCATTGATTCGCTTGATTCTTGGGGCTCAGACTTACGTTCCACTTTTATTAATTCCTTTTCAAGTGATTTAATTAAATCACTATAGCTTGCTTCATTACCGCTATGGATATAATCTTGGTACGGTTTTTGAATTTTATTAAAAAGATCTCGCTCGACACCCGACAAAGCACTTAAAGCTCGATCGCGGTCTTCAGCCGCCGTTAAATGCAAATCTTCACTAATCCAGCTTAGTTTTAAAGTCTTTAACACTTTTTCAAAAGCGGTTTGAGTTGATAAACGCGCTTTAATGTCTGATGCTTCGGTTTCCAATGTTTTCTCAATCTGCGCTCGACCAGTATAACCGTAGGCATCCATCATTTTCTTTTGAATACGCGCTTGGGTAAGTTCATTATAAATTTGGGTCAAATCATGCAATGAAGCTCCGCTTTCCCTCATTGATTCAATGAAATCAGCATATCGTTCATAATCGTAATGCTTAATGAATGAACTAAGGTCGCGGATTTTTGCTCCCACCTGATTAAGACCTTGGTCCTTAATATCATCAATATTATAAAAAAGCGCGTCCGGTTTAATATCGCCGGCAACATCAGCGGCACTATATTGTCCGCTCATTAAACCAGTTAATTTATCAGAGCGTTCCTCGTCACCCAACTTGTAATGTAAAGCCCAATCTTTCCCGGGCAAGACCGTAATGCCTGATTCCGCGCTTTGTTCAGCTAAAAAAAGCATTTCACGTGTCAACGCAAAATTTGCTTTCTTGTCTGTTGGATTGATGAGCTCTTCGCCCCAATGTTCTTTCATGATGTTAAGCCCTTACTCGCTTTTGGGAAGACCAGGTCGCCATTGTTGTTTTAATTTTTGCTTGGTCTTCTTTTTTATCAATATGGCTTAAGTAAAATTTGTCCAAAAGTTCACGAGCCACCGCTTCGGGATTGGTAGAAATTTTTTCTTCATCGCTGAGCTTACTTAATGCATAAGCGCATCGGCGTAATTCACGACCGGTTACCGGTTGAGTAACCGGTAAAGCATTTTTTGCGTCACGGCTTTTTTCAAAATTCTTAATAAAGTCGTCGCGCAGTTTATTGGTAAATTGAACTAAAGCAAGAATTACCTCAACATCAAACTTTTGCACGCTGCTCATTTCCTGCGCACCGTTTTCAAGTCCGTTAATATAATGATCCCAGACTTTTATAAACTCGTTACGCTCAAGATTAGCTTCGTAGGTCAAATCAGACAGCGAATCAACGCTACGGGCAATACGCAAAGCCTCTGACGGATTATAGGGTTGATTCGGGTTATTATCATCTTTTTCTTTAATACCATACAGCGGTGGGTAATTAATTTCTAGCGATACCATACGGCTCTTAGTAGCGAATTGCGGATCAAAAGTTCCGGGATAATTCGGGTTCATTGAGCTGGCTAATAAAACACTCGGCTGAGCGCGTATAACTTTGCCTGAACTGGTTTTTAAAGTAAGCGACCGTTTTTCGTCCATTAAAGCATGAAGGAAAATCTGCGCCTGTTCCGGCATGGCGTTAAATTCGTTAAAGTAAACAATGGATCCCGCTGTTGTAATACCATTTAAAACCGTTGAAGGAACTTTAACAGTCTGCGAGGCGCCGTCTTTTGATTCCAACATCACGTCTTCAGACAGCTCAAACTCGGTTGTCCACTTCGTACAATCGATTCCAAAATATGGACGCTTAGTTAAATTAGAAAACATCTTCATTACAACATCCTTACCGGTACCAGCATGACCTTTTAGGTTAAGTAAACCTTCTTGCAGATCAAGTTGCATCTTAAAAGCTTCAGCAATTTTTTCCAGATCTTCCTCGGTCTGAGGATCAACCACCCAGTGACTCTGCCATTCAGGCACATACCCTTTGCCATTAGTAAATTCTAGCTCGGGTTCGTGCTTCAACTCGTCAACGCGCTTCAACAAATTAATGTGATGCTTGGCACAGAATTCAGCATAAGCTTTCAACTTTTCCTTATATTCCTCTTGCCATTTGTCATCAACTGCAGCCTGGCGTTCGCTAATTTTTTCTCTCTTGCTATATAAGGCTGATAACTCTTCGCGTTTTTTATTATCTTCCTCACGCAACTTTGACTTTTCTTCATTCGTCCAATCAAGATATTCCTTCTTGATATTTTTAAATTCAGAAGCATTAACATACGAAGGAGGTATGGTCTCACCCAGATAAGTCTTTAATCCAAGGCGCCACTCGTTCTCGTCTTCCCAGCCCTCATAGAGCCGAACGTTATGCAAAGTCCCTGTTGAAGTTCTGATTAATAAATTAACATCTCCATAAATATCAGCTGGTTTAGTGCCTGGTCCATAGCTTTTTTTGTTCTCCTCAAAATTCAAATCAATTTTATATGCAACTTTCTCTTTCACTTTTGCTTCATATTTTGGGAAGGAGGTATTACCAAGCATAATCATTTGTTGTCCGGTTCCAGCAATCTTTGTGCGATCGCCTCGCTCAATTTCTGTCAACTGATTGGCAATCTTGACCTTTAAAAGCCGACTCAACTCTTTGGACAAATCAGGGTTGTCATTCGCCAAAGCTTCAATCTCAATTTCAATCGCTTTGCGAGCTTCACTTGAATTTGTATATTGTTCGGCTTCATGACGTGCGTTAAAATTCTTATCATTTACTCGCTCAATCAAACTATCAATTTCATGTTTTAAATTCTCGACAGTTGTATCAATACGCTCTGCCGCTTTTTCACGCACTTTTGCATATTCTTCCTTAAATTTTAATTCATATTTTTCTTTCAAGTCCTGAAGCTGCGTTCTTGCTACCATAACCGCCTTATAGGCTTCTTCTGCTTCCAACGGTATATCACGAAGCATATTGCCCAAAGTCAATCGTAATTGCGGATAGCGAAATTCAACCCAATCGTCCATCTGAAACTTGCTTGAAAAAGCAGCTAGCTCTTCTGTGCTTCGACTAATTACACTATTAATATCTGTAATAATCTCTCCTCCACGCAGTTTAAATAGTTCGCGCGTTCTTTCTTCATACAACAATTTCAATTTCCCTAAAGCTTCGCGTAAATCAGTCGGCAACAATGGCTCAATGGACTGTAGAGTTGTCAAACCGGTTTTTATTTCGGCAATAACGCTAAAGGACAAATTAGTCCCAAGCTTATGATTGAGAGCGTCGATTTCTGTCCGGGCCTCGGCCTCAGCAAATTCCTTCTCTTTAGCTACAAGCGGTTCTTCAAGCCCCTCGAGAAGAAAATTAACTTCTTCAGGCTGAAGACCTTTGCTTCTAAGCTGAGCCTGTACCCGACTAAAATTTTCTCGCGCCTTGCGTGCTAATTCCGGTGTGATAATTTTTTCCAATGACTCTTCAAGCTGAATCTTAATATCATCCCGTAGTTTTTCTAAATGCTCGAAACCCCGCACAGGATCCTTTTCTTTAGAAGCCTCAATATCAAAAATATTACTAATATCAATAGTGCCAACAATCTGCTTGGCACGTTCTTTAGCTAGCTTGTCAGCCAAATCCTTAAAGTTCACTTCATAAATAACTAGATAGCCATCTTTGTCAATCGCTCTAATACGCTCCTGGCTGTCAAAATTAACTTCTCTTAGCCCCGGAACTCTCTTAACTTCTTCTAAAGTATCTTTGGCTAAAACCACTAAATCATTATTGGAATAAAAAAGGAAAAAATTTCCGCTCGGATCAAGTTGTAAATTATTAATACTGTCATAGGTATTTTTTAATTCAACCTTAACCATTTGCCAGCTGGACGCATCACCATTCATATCGAGGCGATGGATATGCTGTGGATTTGAAGAGCGGCAATAATATAATAAGTCTTTATTATTGGCATCAACGACTAAATTTTGTTCGATGGACGGAACATGATCCTGGAATACTGGTTTAGATTTTAAATTGTCGCTCTGTAAAATACTAATACCAACGTCATTCACCAACGCCGTATATTGATTGTTTAATTCCTTGTAACCGTCATAACGTAACTGTAGAGACTCTAAATAATGTTTTAAATCCTCGGGCGGATTATAAAGATCAACTTCCTGCCAGTTCTCTGGTTCGCTGGGAATACCATTCTCAGTTTGGGTTAAATAAACCTTTGCCAAACCATTCTCAGCATACTCCACAAAATATTTACCATTCTGCTGAATATCTAAATGCTTGAGTTGAATGTTTTCGTCTCTATAATACAGTTGACCGCCATAAATATTCGTATCGGTACTTAAATAATTTTTGTTGTTTGTGGTCAAAAAATCTTTTAAAAACCTTTGTAAAAAGATTGGAGTTTCAGCCACTGTTTTATGTGGGTCCAGATAGCCCCCGGAGCTAGAATCAGCTCTGAGCTCTTTAATTTTTAAATTTTTAAAAATATTCTGCCATTGCAATAGAAGTGTTTGGCTAAACCTTTTTAAAAGTTGAGCATTTTCATCATAAAGTTGAACGTCAGTTAAACCATCAACTGACACGAATGTGAAGGTATTCCAGGAACGAACCGCTTCAACTTTCTTAGCTGTATTAACCACTGGTTTTTCAGATTTAACAATTTCTTTTAACTCTAAAATATCATTCTCATGATTTTTTAAATTTTCTTGATTGTAGTCTAAATTAGGTAATTTTTCGCTCATATATAAGATTTGGTAAGTTGTTAGTGACTCACAACAGTTTATATTTAAAGTATATCCTATAAACAACAGGCATGTAAATTAAATTAATCTATTATTATTAAATATAAATTTGAATTTGTCAAGGATAACAAAAACCCCTCTCCGTTTTAGCGGAGAGGGGTTTAATAGCTTACTTAGTTTACGTCGTATTCTCTCATCGTCAACTGCGATTCTATCTGTTTAACCGTTTCAATAACTACTGCAACGACGATCAAGAGAGAGGTTCCGCCGATGGCCAGGGATTGAATACCGGTGAAATAGCGCATAACCAAAGGCAAAATAGAAATGGTGCTCAAGAACAAAGCGCCAATAAAGATGATGCGCCGAGTCGTATAGGCAATATACTGACTCGTATGAAGCCCCGGACGAATACCGGGAATAAAACCTCCTTGTTTCTGGAGATTTTCGGCAATGCGATTCGGATGAAATACAATTTCGGTATAAAAATAAGTAAAAACAAATACCAATACGAAGTAAATAATACCGTAAATCAGCTGGTCTTGGAATAAAGTAATTGTTTGTTTCGCAATTGAAGCAAGCATTGCGCTTTTGGCATTAACAAAAAACTGAGCAATGGTCGGCGGGAAAAGGATAACGGAAATTGCAAAGATAATTGGAATAACGCCGGCCATGTTAACACGTAAAGGCAAATGCGAGGTATTGCCGCCAAAGGCGCGTTGGCCGCGTACCTGACGAGCATACTGGATAGGAATATTGCGCTGTCCTTCATTAATGATAACAACTCCGACAACCGTAATAATCGCTATCACCGCAAAGCCGATGATTGTGAAAAGCATTGAAGGATCATAGTTTACAAATACTTGCTGCAGAGTTGAAGGCAGTGAAGCGACAATGCCCGCAAAAATCAACAGTGAAATACCGTTGCCGATTTTCTTCTCGGAAATCAATTCTCCAATCCACATAAGGAATACCGTACCGGCGGTAATGGTTACAATCATTGCGACATGGTCAAATAAGGACAAATTACCGATAATGCCAGCCGAAGAACTGCGCAATAAATTAATCATGGCAAATGACTGAAGCGCAGCCAAAGGAACGGTTGCCCAACGGGTCCACATATTTATTTTCTGGCGTCCGGCTTCTTCCTTGTTCATTTCTTCAATCGCCGGAATAATCATGCCCAAAACTTGGAAAATAATGGACGCGGTGATATAGGGACCGACGCCCATCATGACGATAGAAAAGTTTTCCATACCGCCTCCGGAGAAAAGGTTTAACAAACCGAAAATCTGGTTAGAGGAAAAAAAGGCGCGCAAAGCTTCCGGATCCACTCCCGGAACCGGGATATGGGCCGCAATACGGAAAATAACCAACATCGCCAGCACGAATAAGATGCTGTTGCGCAGGTCGCGAGTTTTCCAGATCGCTAAGAAGCGTTCCATAGGAATTATTTAGTTACTAAAACGGCGCCGCTCGCTTTCAATTTCTCTTCAGCCGCTTTACTGACACTGACATCTTTGAAATGTAAATTCTTAACTTTCAATTCGCCGCGTGACAAAATCTTTACTCTGCCGTGGTGCTGAATCAAGCCGGCACGCAATAGAGTCTTCGGGTTAACCAAAGCTCCGTCTTTAAACGCTAAGTTCAAATCGTCAAAATCAACAGTTTCATTCTTGGTCTGATATGATCTGAAACCGCGCTTTTTCGGGATAGCCAGCAATTGTTTCTTCATACCGAGGCGCTTCAAACCTGAAACACCGGAACGTGATTTCTGTCCTTTTAAACCGCGAGTTGAATAAGTTCCGTGTCCTGAAGCGTTACCGCGTCCGACACGTTTGCGGCTCTTGGCTTTGAAATTGCCTTTTAAGTTTGATAATGAAAGAGTCATACAATTTTATTCTTTGACTGCTTCAGCCTTCTTGTCGTTTTTAGAAACGCGTGGCTGTTTGAGGTTCTTTAAGGCAATCATAACACATTTGGCGTTATTTACCTTATTGTTGGTTCCGAGAACTTTTGACGAAACGTTGTTAACACCGCTCAATTCAAAAATGGTGCGGACAATACCTCCGGCAATAATACCGCGTCCCAAAGCGGCCGGTTTCAACATAACGCGAGCGGCTCCGAATTTTTGATCAATGGCATGAGGGATGGTTTGGCGGACAATCGGCACAGTAATTAAATCTTTCTTAGCCTGGTTAACAGCCTTGGCAACAGCCAAAGTAACGTCGGCTCCTTTAGCCAAACCGATAGCGACCTTACCTTTCTTATTACCGATAGCGACGCAAGCGCGAAAACGCATGCGCTTACCTCCAGCCATAACACGGGTGACGCGAGCAATGTCGATGATCTTCTGTTCAAATTCATCAGGCACGCGTTCTTCGCGTTGCGGACGACGTCCGCCGCGTGACGGCATACGGCGACCACGATTGGCACCGGCTTTAGTTGCTTCTGTTTTCTTTGTCTCTTCAGTCATATAATTATTATCAGTGTTATCAGTGGTCTAAAATTCTAAGCCTGCGGCACGAGCGCCTTCAGCTACCGCTTTAACGCGACCTGTATACAAATTTCCACCGCGATCAAATACGACCTTCTTGATCTTCTTGGCTACGGCTTTTTCTCCCAGTAATTTACCCAACTCCATGGCAGCCTCGGACTTCTTAATCTTCTTGCTCTTTAATTCGCGGGTGTGAGCGCTGGCCAAGGTAGTACCGGTTAGGTCGTTAATCAACTGGACGTACAAGCCAGTGTTCGAACGAAAAACGCTCAAACGCGGGCAATCGCCTGTTCCTGAAATTTTGACGCGTACGCGACGAGCGCGGCGTTCATGCAATAATTGTTTTGCTTTTTGACTGTTCATATGTGTGCTTAAGCGCCTTTAGCGGCAGTCTTACCGGCTTTGCGACGGACTAATTCGCCGACATAGCGGATACCCTTGCCTTTGTATGGTTCAGGCTTTTTCAAACGTCTGATTTGTGCAGCCATTTCTCCAACTAATTGCTTATCAATTCCTTTCAATGTAATAATGTTGGCTTCAACAGTGGCCTGAATTCCTTTTGGTAATGGAAAATTGACTTGGTGAGAAAAACCAAGACTTAAAGTCAATGCTTGAGCTCCGCCGGAAACTTTATAACCGACTCCTTGGATTTCCAGTTTCTTTTCATAACCGTCAGTAACACCGATTACCATATTCTTAATCAAACTCACGAACAAACCCCAGAACGCGCGTTCTTTCTTGTTATCCGGGTTCTTGACCGTAACTTTGATGCCTTCCGGCAGAATCTCTACCGAAACGGCAGGATGCAAAACTTGCGAGAGTTCTCCTTTCGGTCCCTTTACAGTCAATACATCGCCTACTAATGTGGCGCTCGCTCCCTTGTCTAATGCAATTGGCAGTTTTCCTAAACGTGACATATCGGTATGTTAGTAAATTTCACAAATAACTTCTCCACCCAAGTTCTTCTTTTTGGCTTCGCGGTTTGTCATGATGCCCTGAGAAGTTGAAATCAAGGCGATGCCATAACCGTTCAATACTCTCGGCAAAGCATCTTTACCGACATATACGCGACGACTTGATTTGCTGATACGGGTGACTGAGCTAATCATCGGTGCGCCGTCTGCTTTGTATTTCAAAGCGATACGCAACTGGTCAAAAGCGTTGCCTTTTTCTTTTCCTTCAGCCGGCAAGACTTCAGCTTTTTCAACCCAGCCATTCTGTTCAAGCAGTTTGGCGATATTGAATTTAAGCTTGCTCATAGGCAAAACCACCTCCGCCTTTTTGATGGCGGCAGCGTTTCTGATACGGGTTAACATGTCTGCGATTGGGTCTATCATAGGTATACTATTGCTTAAATTACCAGCTTGATTTCGTAATGCCCGGCAAATCGGTGTTATTCGCCAATTCGCGGAAACAAATACGGCACAAACCAAAATCACGCATATAGCCGTGGTTACGGCCGCAACGCCAGCATCGATTTATTTTCCGGCTGGAAAACTTCGGTGTCTTTTTTGATTTTTCGATCATTGCTTTTCGTGCCATATAGTTGCTTAAGCGGCTTTCTTAAACGGGAAGCCGAACATGCGGAAGAGCTCAAGCCCTTCTTCGCGGGACTTTGCGGTCGTTGAGATCGTAATCTGCAAACCGTGTACGTTATCGACCTCGTCAGCCTTAACTTCCGGAAACGGCAAATGCTCTTTGAAACCGATTGAAATGTTACCGGTCTTATCAATAATCTTTTCGCTGATACCGCGGAAGTCGCGTACGCGAGGGAAAGTAACATTGATCAATTTATCAAGAAAATCATACATGCGTTCACCGCGCAAGGTGGCGACTACGCCGACAATTTGTCCTTCTCTTACCTTAAAAGCTGAAATTGATTTACGAGCCTTGGTCATAATAGGCTTCTGTCCGGTAATACGGGTAAGTGTTCCGGCCACACTGTCGACAAAAGCTTTGTCTTTAGTGTTGCGTCCAACGCCAACGTTAATCGAAACTTTCACGATTTTCGGAGTCGCCATAGTATTGCGATAGCCGAATTTCTTCTGCATCGCTCCTTTGATTTCTTTGTTGTACTTTTCGTGTAGTTTCATACGATTAATCTATTGTCGTTTGACATTTCTTACACACGCGAACCTTAGTTCCTTTGCGTTCGGCATTTCCTTCAATCACCTTTTTGCTGACGCGAGTCGGCTTGCCACATTTCGGGCAGATCAGCATCAGGTTGGAAATATTCATCGGAGACGGGAATTCAACACGTTGTCCTTTTTCGCCTTGCTTGCGCGGGCGCAAATGTTTGATTAACAAGTTAATCCCTTCAACGCTGGCGCGGTTTTGTTCGATAAAAATCTGCAAAACTTTTCCGGTTTTACCTTTATCTTTTCCTGCCATGACTATTACGTTGTCGTTTCGTTTGATATTCATAAATATAACTTATAGCACTTCCGGCGCCAAAGACGCAATCTTAACATAACCGGCCTTACGCACTTCGCGCGGGATGGGTCCAAAAATACGGGTACCGCGAGGTTCGCCGTTTTTCTTTTCAATAATGACGCAGGCATTGTCGTCAAAGCGGATGTAGCTTCCGTCCGGGCGTCGCATTTCTTTCTTGACACGTACGACAACGGCAAGCAACACATCGCTCTTCTTTACCATGGCGTGCGGTACGGCCTGCTTGACCGTTACAATAATGCGTTCGCCGACATGGGCGTAGCGCTTGCGGTAACCGCCGAGCACGCGAATACACTGCACCTTTTTGGCGCCTGTGTTATCGGCTACTTTTAACATGGTTTGTACCTGAATCATATCTTTACTTAGTACTGTAAATAACTCTCCAGCGCTTGTCCTTACTCAAAGGGCGGCACTCAACAAATGTAACCTTGTCCCCTTCTTTAAACTGGTTCTTCTCATCATGAACCTTATAACGGCTCGTGACGACATAGCGCTTTTTATATTTGGAGTGGATTTTGACATTTTCAACAACGACAACGATGGTCTTATCCATTTTGTCTGAAGCTACTACGCCTGAAAATGTTTTCTTTACTGACATATCGTTACTTTTTTTTGTTAATCAAAGTCAAAAGGCGTGCAATAAGCTCACGTTCACGGCGAAGAGCGCGAACATCAGCCAACTGCTTGCCGGCATCCTTGAAACGCAACTGGCGCAGCTTCTCACGTGACTCAGCCAACATGGCGTGCCATTCTTTCAGCGTTTTAGTTTGTAATTCTTTAAAATCCATACTGATAATTAATGTTTCAAGACAAATTTGCATTTGACCGGCAATTTATGCGCCGCCAAAGTCATGGCTTCGCGCGCCTGTGTTTCTGTAACTCCTTCGATTTCAAACAGAATCATACCCGGTTTAACAATCGCGACATAGTGGTCAACAGGACCTTTTCCTTTACCCATCGGCATTTCACCGCCCTTGGCAGTAACCGGTTTGTCCGGGAATACTCTGATCCACAATTTACCTGTACGTTGTACATAACGAGTAATAACGCGACGTGACGCTTCAAGCTGGCGAGCTGTTACCCAGCAACCTTCAATACTCTTCAATCCAAAGCTGCCAAAAGCCAAGCTGATCTTGCGCGTAGCTTTTCCGCCGCGATTCAACTTATGTCCTTTTCTGAATTTTGTCTTTTTTGGAGCTAACATAGACCACTGATTACACTGATTAATTAATTATTAACGGCGTTTTCCGCCACGTTCTTTAACAACCGCACCGGCTTCTTCCGGCCGTTCAAATACTTCACCGCGGTAGACCCACGCTTTGATGCCGATCAAACCGTAAGTGGTATGGGCAGCACCGCGAGCATAGTCGATATCGGCACGCAAAGTTTGCAAAGGAAGTTTTCCGGAAACCAACATTTCGCGGCGAGCAATTTCCGCGCCGTTCAAACGACCGGAAACCATAACCTTAACACCCAATGCGCCCGCTCGTTCCGCGCGACCAATTGCCTGCTTCATGACTCTCTTGAAAGGCAAACGCTTTTCAATATCGATAATCATGGATTGGACAATAATCATAGCGGAAAGGTTCGGACGATCAACTTCGGTAATATTGATGTTAATTTCTCCTGAACGGTAGTTCTTTAAAAATTTGGTATGCAATTTCTTTTTCAAATCTTCAATTCCCGCACCGCCACGGCCAATGATCAAGCCCGGTTTCGCGGTGTAGAGGTTTACAACAATCTTCTTGTTTGACGGACGTTCGATTTCAACGCGGTCAACGCCGGCTTCCTTAAAACTCTTGATTAAAAAGCGGCTCACACCCAAGTCTTGCTTAACCTGATTGATATAACTATTTCCGCGCGCAAACCGCTTCGAACCCCAAGTTCGAGTTATTCCGACACGCATTACTTTTGGATTGACTTTCTGTCCCATACAAGTTTAAAGATTAACCGCTTTTACGGTTGAAAAGTTTAGTTGTAAACCCTTTACTGCGACCTTCGCGGCGCGGATCAACAATTTTTTTGTCTTTTTCTTCAAGATTATCCATAGGCTTGCCCGGTTTTGATTCTTCAACTTTCACGCCCTCTTCTTTAACCGGAGCTGAACCGAGTTTTACCGGAGCATCAGCTTTAACTTTGCGTCCTGCGCGCGCACCTGAATCGTTGATTTCACCCAAGATAACATTGATGTGGCTTGAGCGCTTGCGCAATGGTGTGGCGCGGCCATGAGCTCTTGGCAACCAACGGTGCAAAGTTGGAGCTTGGTCAACGCGAATTTCTTTGATAAACAAGTTATCAATTGAAAGCTCAAAGTTATGAGTGGCGTTGGCCGCGGCAGATTCAAGCAATTTGCGAACCGGATCGGCGGCAAACTTGCCGGCGAATTTAAGCTGGTCAATCGCTACATCTAATTTCTTACCGCGCACCAAAGCAGCAATAAGGCGGACCTTACGCGGTGACATTCTGATAAATTTTGCTTTGGCTTTAATTTCCATATCTTAGTTTATTTTCCTGGTTTGGCTTGCTCTTTCGCCATTTTACCGCCATGAGCGACAAACTTGCGGGTCGGGGCGAATTCGCCGAGCTTATGTCCGACCATATTTTCATTCACCAACACCGGTGTGTGGACTCTACCGTTATGTACGCCGATTGTAAAGCCTACCATTTCCGGAGTAATCACGCTGGCGCGGTCCCAGACTTTAATCTGAGTCTTATCGCCCGGCTTTAAAGACAGAATTTTCTTCTGGAGACGTTCGTTGATGTATGGACCTTTTTTGAGACTTCTAGACATACGGGTGTTTACAATTTCTTGCCGTTACGGCGTGAAATAATTAATTTGTTTGAAACTTTGCGTCCGTGGCGGGTCTTCACACCATAGGCGTTCTTGCCCCACTTGGTTTTCGGATGCTTCAAACCGATTGGCTGGTTACCTTCACCACCTCCGTGCGGGTGATCGTTCGGGTTCATAGCTGATCCGCGAACCGTCGGGCGGATGCCCATATGGCGGCTGCGACCGGCTTTTCCGATGCTGACATGGCGAATATCAAGGTTGCCAACTTGTCCGATTGTGCACAGACATTCTTTCTTAATCAAACGGATTTCACCGGACGGCAACTTAACCTGAGCGAATTTCTTTTCAACTGACATAACGAACAATGCGTTGCCCGCGCCGCGCGCGAGTCTTCCGCCTTGTCCCGGATCCAATTCAACATTGTGTACCGGAAGACCGGCCGGAATAAATTCAAGCGGCATCGCGTTGCCGATTTTTGGTTCAACGGATTTCTTGGAACTGATAACGGTCATCCCGACAGTCAAACCAAGCGGCCCGATTATATAGCGCTTTTCGCCGTCTGCGTAATGTACCGAAGCAATACGTGGTCCGAGACTCGGATCATATTCAATAGTGGCAACCTTACCGGGTACATCGAACTTATCACGTTTAAAGTCAATCACGCGGATGTAGCGCTTAACGCCACCGCCCTGGTGACGGACAGTAATCTTACCTTGCGCATTGCGGCCGGCATTCTTGCGTTTGATGAAAATCAAATTCTTTTCAGGCGTCTTAGTAGTAACGTCTGAAAAATCCTGGTAGCTGGCGCTACGCATTCCCGGTGATGTTGGTTTGGCTTTTCTGATACCCATATAAAATATTAAACTCCTTCATGCAGAGCAATTGTTTTGCCCTTAGCTAAAGTGACTATCGCTTTCTTCCAATCTTTACGCTTGCCGATAATACGTCCGTAGCGGCGTGACTTCCCTTCCATGCGGATGACGCTTACTTTGATTGGAGCAACACCGTAAGCGGTTTTAATCGCTTTGGCGATTTCAATCTTGTTGGCGCCGATGGCAACGGCAAAGAAGTATTGGTTATTGGTGGTTTGCTGGCGGCTCGCTTTTTCTGAAACAATCGGCTTAATCAAAACACGATAAGCCTGATTAACAGCGCCCGTCTTATGTTCTGATTTGTCAGACTTTTTTACTTCAGTCGTATCCGCATACATTTCTTTCATAGACGCTTCTTTAGCCGGCGCTTTGGCAGCGCTTTTCTTTACTGGAGTTTTTTTGTCTTTACCGAATAATGCCATATGTTTATTTGTAGCGTTCTTCAATAACAGTAACTGCATCACGAGTTGCAATAACAGCCTTGTATTTCAAGAGATCAAGTAAGTTAAGGTTCTCAACCGTAATCATCTTAACATCCGGTAAGTTACGAGCAGAAGCTTTGGTAGCGTGGACCGGGGCTTTGTCAATAACCAAAATAGTTTTTTTGCCAGTCATTTCAAAAGCTTTCTCTGAAACACTGTCTACGGTTTTCTTAAAATCCTTGGTTTTAAATTCTGACATGGCAATATCATCAACAATTGCCAAACGGTGATCGGCTACTTTGTCAGACAACACAATGCACAACGCTTTCTTACGCATTTTTGCATTGATATTTTTAGAAAAATTGCGGCCGTTGGTTGGACCGAAGGTGACACCTCCGCCTTTCCAAATCGGTGAGCGGACGGATCCGACGCGAGCGCGTCCGGTTCCCTTTTGCTTCCATGGCTTTTTGCCTGATCCGCGAACTTCAGAACGGTCCTTGGTATGAGCCAATACTTTGCGTTCGTTTGAACTTTGCGCGACCATGGCTTGGTGCACCAAAGCTTCATTCGGCTTCAAACCAAATACCTTTTCGTTCAATTCGGCTTCGCCGATGACCTGTCCTGTTTTGTTGTAGACTTTGTAGCTAATCATATTATTTGGTCTCTTCTTTTACCTCGTCCGTAGCTTCATCAGAAGCGGAGGCGGGTTCTACTTTAACTTCTTCTACCGGAGCTTCTTCGGTTTTGGTTTCTTCTTTAGGTTCTTCAACAACTGGAGTCTCTTCAGCCTTTGGTTCTTCAACAACTGGAGCTTCTGTAGCCTCATCTGTGTTAATCTGTTCATCTGTACTATCTGTGGTTCCGACAGTTTCTTCAACTTTAATTTCAGGTAAACCGAGTTTCAATTCACCTTCGCCGAACATCATAACCAAACCGTGACGAGCGCCGGGCACAGCTCCTTTAATATAAATTGTGTTGGTCGCCTCATCAATTTCAACAATTTCAACATCATGCAGAGTAACGCGATCGCCTCCCATGCGTCCGCTCATACGAGTTCCTTTAAAGACGTGCTGTACACCACCGGCTCCGACTGAACCCGAAGCTCTCAACTGGTCTTTGTTACCGTGAGTCGCGTCTTGTCCGTGGAAACCATGACGCTTAACAACACCCTGGAATCCTTTGCCCTTTGAAACACCGGTAATAGTTAATTTGTCGCCGACAGCAAATGTCGCAACACTAACCTGGTCGCCGACAGCCGCTTCGATTTTTTCATTGTTCAGACGGAACTCTCTTACATAACGGAATGTTCCAAGATTCTTAAAGTGTCCAACAAGGGCCTTGGTTAAAAGATTCAAACGGCGCGCGCCAAAACCTACCTGAACAGCTTCATAGCCGTCCTTTTCGGTAGTTTTGAATTGCAAAATCGTGCAGGGTCCGGCACTAATCTTAGTGACCGGTACAACCGCATCGCCTTTCCACAATTGCGTCATTTCAATTTTTTCTCCAAGTAAAAATTTCATAATAAAATAAAAAACTGATTTTTGAAACCAGCAATCACTATACCTCAATAAAAAATATTATTTTTGAGAAATGATGATTGATGGTTTCAGTATTGTATATCCTTTTTGCTTGAATTCTGTCTATCCACTTCCCCGCGGGGGTTAGATAAACAAAAGGCAAACAAATTTACATCTTAATTTCAATATCCACGCCCGTTGGCAAATTGAGATTGCTCAACGCTTCAATTGTCTCCGCTGACGGTTCAATGATATCCATGAGACGCTTATGCGTTCTCATTTCAAACTGGTCCCGGGCGTTCTTATGGACAAAGGTTGAAGAGTTAACGGTATACTTGCGTTTTTCCGTTGGCAAAGGAATCGGGCCATAGACTTGGGCGCCGGTTCGCTTTACGGTCGAAACAATAATCTTCGTCGATTGATCGATAATCTTATGATCAAAGGATCTGATTTTAATGCGAACGCGCTGCTTAATATCTTTGGCAGTCGATTTCTTTTGTTCCATTTCGCTCATAACGTACGTGAATGTATAACCTTAATAATGTTTCTGTATTTAAGTACAGACTAAGCCCGTCCTCAGATTGAGAACGGGCATCTGTCTTTACTTAATAATCTTCGTTACGACACCCGCTCCGACGGTACGACCGCCTTCGCGAATAGCGAAACGCATTTTTTCTTCCAAAGCTACCGGGGCAATCAACTTGACGACCATGTTAACGGTATCGCCAGGCATAACCATTTCGGTGCCGGCCGGCAATTCTACTTCTCCGGTTACGTCAGTAGTACGGATATAGAACTGTGGCTTATAGCCCTTGAAGAACGGCTTGTGGCGTCCGCCTTCATCTTTATTCAAGACGTAGACTTCAGCTTCAAATTCAGTGTGCGGAGTAATAGAGCCGGTCTTGGCCAAAACCTGACCGCGTTCAACTTCTTCTTTCTTAATACCGCGCAAGAGCAATCCGGCGTTGTCACCAGCCTGACCCTGATCCAACTGTTTGTTAAACATTTCGATTCCGGTAACGATAACTTTGCGAGTATCGCCCAAACCGACCAATTCAACTTCGTCGTTTACTTTAATGATACCGCGATCAACACGACCGGTAACAACCGTACCGCGACCTTCAATTGAGAAGATATCTTCGATAGGCATCAAGAAAGGCTTTTCAGTGTCGCGAACCGGTTCAGGAATGTAGTCGTCCAAAGCTTTTACCAAGTCGATAACAGCCTGACCGTATTCACCAGACGGGTTTTCCAAAGCTTTCAAAGCTGATCCGCGGATAATCGGAGTAGTATCGCCAGGGAATTCGTATTTCTTCAATAAATCCTTAACTTCTTCTTCAACCAAGTCAATCAATTCCTTGTCTTCAACCATATCGCACTTGTTCAAGAAAACTACGATGTATGGCACACCGACCTGACGGGCAAGCAAAATGTGTACGCGAGTCTGAGGCATAGGTCCGTCTGTGGCAGACACGACCAAAATAGCGCCGTCCATCTGAGCAGCACCGGTAATCATGTTTTTGACATAGTCAGCGTGACCCGGACAGTCAACGTGAGCGTAGTGACGCTTGTCTGACTCATATTCAACGTGAGCCGTCGCGATAGTAATACCGCGGGCCTTTTCTTCAGGAGCGCCGTCGATTTCGTCAACGCCCTTAGTTGTAGCTTTGTGCCCAGTTGAACTCAATACTTTGAGTATAGCCGCCGTCAAAGTCGTTTTACCGTGGTCGACGTGACCGATGGTACCGACGTTAACGTGAGGCTTTGAGCGTTCAAATTTGTCTGCCATACAGGTTTAATTAATTAGTTTAAAATTAAATTTTTTATTATTAAATAGGAGTTTCCTCTCGCCGACGCGATGACGGAATACTCCAGACATTGCCTTTGGGCTTCTTTTCTGTGGAAAAAGAAGGAAGCGGAGCGGTTTCAACCGGTTCAGGGCTGTCTTCGCGGCCCGATTTCCAGAGGGCAATATCGCAATTTATTTTATCAATAAGCTCATCTTCTGTCAACCCTTTGACGCCTTGAGCCTCTACCATAAGCTCTTCATAATCCGCCAAACTCGTAATCACAAAGGAATTATCAGGATCATGGCGGTCATACACCACGACTTTATCCCCTGTTTTTGCGATTAAATTCATGAAGCGCTCAAGACGATCGCTCATAAAGGTAACTTACTTTTTGGCATTCTGGCCAATAATGGCCTCGGCGACATGGCGTGGAACCTCGGCATAATGCAAGAATTCCATGCTGTAATTGGCGCGTCCTTGGCTCATCGAGCGCAAAGCTGTCGCATAGCCGAACATTTCCGCCAACGGCACTTTGGCGTCAATTACCTTAAGATTTCCGCGGTCTGTCATCTGATCAATCTGTCCGCGCTTTGAATTCAAGTCACCGATAACGTTACCCATGTATTCTTCAGGGGTGGTGACTTCCACTTTCATAACCGGTTCAAGTAAAATCGGATCGGCTTTTCTCACCGCATCCTTAAAAGCCATAATACCGGCCATCTTAAACGCAGCTTCAGAAGAGTCGACTTCATGGAAGCTTCCGTCAAAAACCGTGGCTTTGATATCAACCATTGGATAACCTGCCAAGACACCCTTATCCAAAGCTTCCTTAAATCCTTTTTCAATCGCCGGAATATATTCGCGAGGAATAACTCCGCCTTTAACGCCATCGACAAATTCCGAACCCTTACCCGGTTCTTGCGGATCAATCTTCATCCAGCAATGTCCGTATTGTCCGCGTCCGCCTGACTGTTTGATATATTTACCTTCTGCTTCAGCTTCTTTGCGGATGGTTTCACGATATGAAACCTGCGGTTGGCCGATGTTTGCTTCAACATTGAATTCTCTCTTCATGCGGTCAACAATAATATCCAAGTGGAGTTCTCCCATACCGCTGATCAAAGTTTGGTTGGTTTCTTCATCTGATTCAACGCGGAAGGTTGGATCTTCTTCAGCCAAACGAGACAATGCAATGCCCATTTTTTCTTGGTCAGCTTTGGTTTTCGGTTCAACGGCAATTTTAATAACCGGTTCCGGGAAAATAATTGATTCAAGCAAAATCGGGTGATCGACATCGCACAAAGTATTACCGGTAAAGGTATCTTTCAAACCGATAACTGCGGCGATATCTCCGGAATAAATCGCGTCGATTTCTTCACGGTGGTTGGCGTGCATACGAACCAAACGGCCGATGCGTTCTTTCTTGCCGGTCTTTGAGTTCAAAACATATGAACCTGATTTCAAAATACCTGAATAGACGCGGACGAAACAAAGTTTACCGACAAACGGATCAGTGGCAACTTTAAAAGCCAAAGCAGCAAACGGCGCGTCATCAGACGGCGGAACGGAAATTTTCTTTGTTGAATCATCAGGGTCCATACCTTCGATTATCGGAACATCCAAAGGAGACGGCAGATAATTGTTGACGCCGTCCAATACCAACTGTACGCCGATATTTTTCAAAGCAGTACCGCAAAAAACCGGATAGACTTGGTTAGTAATAACGGCGTGGCGCAAGGCTTTCTTTAATTCTTCAATAGTAAGTTCTTCGCCGCCCAAATAACGTTCGGTCAACGCTTCGTCTGATTCGGCAATGCGTTCAACCAATTCGTGGCGGAAAGTTTCAACTTTTTCTTTCATGTCGGCCGGAATTTCGATTTCGGTGATTTGTTCGCCGTTTTGTCCTTTAAATTCAAAGGCTTTGCGTTCAAGCAAATCAATAACACCGCTCATATTATCTTCTGCGCCGATTGGCAATTGAGCGGCGACCGCACGAGAATTCAAACGAGTGCGGATTGAATCAAGAGACATATAAAAATCTGCGCCCATCTTATCCATCTTGTTTACGAAACACAGGCGGGGAACGCCGTATTTGTCAGCTTGGCGCCAAACAGTTTCCGATTGCGGTTCAACACCGGCTGCACCGTCAAAGACTGCAACAGCGCCGTCCAAAACGCGCAAGGAGCGCTCAACTTCAACCGTAAAGTCTACGTGACCCGGAGTATCGATAATGTTAATGCGGTTGTCGTGCCAGAAGCAGGTAGTCGCCGCGGAAGTAATTGTAATACCACGTTCTTTTTCTTGTTCCATCCAGTCCATTTCGGCAGCACCTTCATGCACTTCGCCAATCTTGTGTTTCTTTCCGGTATAAAATAAGACACGTTCAGTGAACGTTGTTTTACCGGCGTCAATGTGGGCCATGATACCGATGTTTCTGGTGTTTTGGAGAGTATATTCGCGGGGCATATTAGCGTGCAAAGTGAGCAAAGGCTTTGTTAGCTTCAGCCATGCGCTGCACGTCGAGTTTCTTTTTCACCGAGGCGCTTTCGCCGTTTGAAGTATCAATAATTTCTGAAGCAAGTTTTTCAGCCATGGGTTTACCTTTACGGGATTTGGCAGCTTCAATCATCCAGCGGCAAGCCAACATAAATCTGCGTTCGCCGCGGACCTGGTACGGAATCTGGTAGTTGGCTCCACCAACGCGGCGTGAACGAACTTCCAACATCGGAGCAACCATTTTTAAGGCTTTACCAAAAACAGCCAAAGGATCTTGAGAAGTCTTTTCTTTTACAATATCAAAACAATCGTAGACAACTTTTTGCGCCACGGCTTTTTTGCCGCGTTGCATGATGTAGTTTATAAATTTGGCGACTTCCGGGTCGTTAAACTGTGGATCCGGAGCAATATGTCGTTTTGGTGCTGGTTTTCCGCGCATAGTATGTTATTTAGCAGCTTTAGGTCTCTTGTTTCCGTAGAGTGAACGGCTTTGGCGACGAGTTTCAACGCCTTGAGCGTCATAGACGCCGCGAATAATTTTGTAACGGACACCCGGCAAATCTTTTGTTTTACCGCCTTTGAGCAAGACGATTGAGTGTTCCTGTAAGTTGTGTCCAATGCCCGGAATGTAAGCGGTCACTTCCATGCCGTTTGATAAACGGACACGCGCGATCTTACGCAAAGCTGAGTTAGGTTTCTTAGGAGTCATGGTCGTTACTTTCACGCAAACGCCGCGCTTAAACGGAGAACCTTGGATAGTAATGGACTTTTTGCGGTGCAAGGTATCCAAAGTAAGCTTCAGTGCCGGAGATTTACTCTTGGCTCTGTTGCTTGAACGACCCTTTTTCAGTAATTGATTGATTGTAGGCATAGTAAACTAAAAACCCCTATCTGGGGACAAAAGGAAGAATACCAAAAGTATAGAAATAAGTCAATAAAAACCCTACTTAAGTCATTAACCCCTAAATCCCCTGTTTTTGACCAATTTTTTACCTAATTTTAGCGTTTTTACTATATTATTGACATTTTTTATATATAATGCTATAATATAATAAATACCTTAACAAAGCTCCTCTTTGAATAATTGATTGAAATTTTTCAACAAATTGAAGTTTCAACCAATTATTCAAAAATAAAATGGAGAAACATAAATGAAAAGAATCAAATATGTTGCAAATCTGAGCTTAGGAATCTTACTCATGTTATTCCTTGCAGATTCGGTAGCGCCCCTGCTAAATGATATAGTAAATGACTATAATTCAAAAAGCGGAGCTGCTCACAGTGAAACATATATTCCAAAACCGAGTTTAGGTGAGGAATATCCGCACTTCTAAGATTTCAAAAGAATATCACTCTAAAAGGCAGATCCTTATCTGTCTTTTTTTTATTGACAATCCCCTCTTTTTATGGTAGTTTGAATTATTCATTAAAAATTTAATAACAATATCTACGTTCTAACGTAAAGGAGAAAAGAGGTCATGTCTTCAATAAATCTGAGGAACGCAAACGAAGACGCTGAATTCGTTGATCTACACACAATAAAATCCAACGGCAAGATGGTACTTATGCGCGAAAACTCGACACTGTATTGTCTGGAGGGCAAAGGCACACACAGTATTCAAGTCAGGCGCATACGATCAAGCTATCTGGCATTCGGTGTCGGTACTATGCTCTTTGTCAGGATTGCAGCTCACGCGGATATACTGGGAAAAACTTTTAATACGGCGCCAAAAAAGATCCTGCTTATTTCCGAAACCAGGGAAAAGAAATTGGTACGAATGCTTAATCGCGGGTTAAAAACATTCGGCGGAATGATAAAAACGGTGAAAAAGCAAAAACCATATTATCACGGCAACCGCTTGTTGGGAGAAATCATTGAGGAAACGTTTTATGTTTATTGAAAAATATTAGAGAAGGACAGTATGAAACGGATTAAATACATAGAGTCTAAACAAAATTAATAACGCAACTTAACAACTTAAAGGTGGTGCCAATGAAAACCGAAACAAACGAAGTTAGAGTCTTGAAAGACTCTGAAAATGACTGGATAGTAAAAGAACTTGAAAAAATCACCGGCTATAAACCCTGGTTTATAAAAGAACAACTGGGTTTTCCGCTTCTTGATGTCAGCGCTCTGAGTCAGCAGGAACTCAAAGAAGCTACGGATATGCTGGGCTATGATCTTGATGATCTATTAGTAGAGCTATCTCTTTCCGCGTTAAGGCGTACAGTAGAAACCGCGGATGAGGCTACTCTGTGGAATCTCTATTACCAAACAGATTACAACTCAACAGTAAAATATGTACTGCTAAACAAACTGCTAACGTTTTCAGATTCATTTCTTAAATCGTTAAAACTACTCACCATTATTTACCGCGATGAAATTATTTCAGTTGAAAGTGAGGAGCTGTTAACAAGAACTGTTACTTTGTGCGCTTCACAGGCTTCGCTTGAACAAAGCGTTCATATTACCTCGATTTTCAGAAAAACTCAGCTTACAAAAGAAAACGCAGCTCAGGCACAGGTAATTGCCGAAGCGCAGCTTAAGTATTTAACTTGCGTGGATGATTACAAAAACCTCAGAGCTCTTGATAATTTTGCCGGCTCATATAACTGGGTAGCTACACGTTTGCTGCTTGCTAAACTAAAGACACTCGTAAAGAAAGACTAGATATAAAATGCTCTTAACAAAAAAGAGGTTGAAATAATCCAACCTCTTTTTTCGTATCTTGACAAAGGTTTACAAAATACGTAGAGTCTAAACAAAATAATATAAACGCTTTTTTAAAAAATGAATAATGGGCACAAAAATCAAACTAGCTGATTCAGTAAGTATTACACGCAGCTCAAAGCAGAATAAAAGACTCACTTTTGAATTTTTAGAATCAAAAAATCACATCGGCAATATGTCGGCGAAAGCCGGTGATAATATCCGGGTCGTAGTAAAAAAATTCAAACCAAACAGGAAACATATTATACAATTTACATCAGTTAACAATCCTTTTTCTGAAGACTCAGGGGGCGAAACAATCGCTCTTACCTTATTCAGGAAAAAAAGAAAATTTTACATCCAGGAATGTCCGGCAATACGAGTCTGGCTTACTGAAAAAGAAAACAAAAAAATCATCAATGATCTCGTTGAGTATCTTGCCAGCGCTGCTTGTAAAATATGCACAGAAGCGAAGCTGTCCCCTTTTGAATATAAAGGTAAGCTCATGGATGTTAAAGAAAGTTCCATGTATTGGTTTTAAAAAATTAGAATCTAAGTAAAAGTATATAATATTTAAATAAATTCGGAGGCTTTGTGAATCGCTATAAAAAAAATTATTATGCTGTTCAGGAATTTGGCATAAAAACAATACTTAAGATACTATTCTGGTTTGCTGTTGCATATATTGCCTTTTACCTAATAAGTAATGCGGCAAAAGAAGTTCCTTTATAAGATCTCGTATTTTCAAATTGAGAGAGGCCATTGGTCTCTCTTTTTTAATCTGAACGATAGATTCCTCAGCCTAGGCCAAGCCCGTCAATGCGGTGAAGAGCCACAGTGTGGCCGTAAAAACAAAGCGGAAGACTCCGGTGTAGAGCAGGACCATCAACAGAATAAAACCGTATTGCTCAATGCGATAAAAAAACATTTTTGCGTTAGTTGGTAAAAACGCCATCAATATTTTAGAACCGTCGAGCGGAGGAATCGGGACAAGGTTAAAGATGCCGAGCATTAAGTTTATAATACAACCCATCATCGCAAGCGCGACAATGCTCGCAGCGATTGAGCCCGAGACTAAAGATCCAAACTCACCGGCATTGCCCGAAAGAAAGCTAATGGCTAATTGCATTTTTGCGCCCGTAGCTAAAGGTATAAAACGAGCAAGCATCGCAAGAATTATCGCAATAATGAAGTTCGTCGCCGGACCGGCCAACGCGACTTTCAATTCTCCGTACACTTTATCGCGCAAATTGTTCGGATTGTACGGTACGGGTTTTGCCCAAGCAATAAAGAAATTAGATTTAGTTAAAATTAAAATTAATGGCAAGATTACCGAGCCGATTAAATCTAAGTGCGGGATTGGATTGAGTGTCAATCTCCCCTCTCGTTCGGCTGTATCGTCGCCTAAGTAGCGCGCCATCCAACCGTGCGCGTATTCGTGGAGAATGGCGGAGAAGATTAATATTATAATGAGGAGTAAAGTGATGAGCATAGGTTAAGTAGTTAAAGCATCTAATGTCTCTAAAAGAGGACGAGAATCAAGATAAAATTTCTCTACTTCTGAAATTGTAAATGATAATTTTTGATATCCATGTGCGATGCCGTTTTTATTTGTTACTAAGTTATCTAAGGCCCTAGCCTCTTGCGTCATTTGGCCTATGACTGCCTCCCATTGTGGATTGCCAAATTTTTTTATGAGGGCAAATATATTTGAATAATCAGGATTTCTAAAAGTTTGATTTATACTGGCTCGTGCGTATGATATGACCTCTCTACTTAATGTTTTCCTTGAAATAAAATCTATTAAAATATTTTCTATAGCTTCTTCATACATACCACAGATAAACACAATTAAGAACTTAGCAAAGTAAGAGTCTGAAACAATATCAGCCCCTGATATACTTTTTATCTCTTTCAAAGTTGAGTCAATTGATTCAAGCAATGTTTGAGCAGAAGAACAGTTCATTTTGAAAATTAAAAATTGCTACAGATTTTCAATTGCTATTTTAATGCGTCCCTTAACAACATCCTCATCAGTAGTGGAGTGCGAAATATACTCTCCGTACCCCGGATTTGCTTTTAGCGCCAAAATTTTAGCATTCAAATCTACTGTGGCTTCTTCGCTTTTTAATGCTACTGCAGTCATCACTGAATCTAAGATTGTAATATTTATACGCCCAGCTGATAAACGGAATGCATCCCTTCCCGAAGCATCAAAGATTTTATCTGATGCCCCTTTGAATATTTGGTAAAAATGTTCTTGATCAGGCTGGGAAATATTTGTATACTTTTCCATAAACTCACTAATAAAGTCTTTCATTGGCTTTTTGTATTCGCTCCAATTTTTGATTAATGCAAGTACTCTTAAAATAAGTTCTAGATCCTTCATTCTTTTATCCGGCTCTGGTTTACCCAAAAGAGAGCGCCAAGAATCGATATTATTTAACCTGTCTAAGAATGAGTTTATTGGACCACGGTTCACACAATTTCTAACTTCCTGTTCTGTTAATGCCATGCCGCCAGTGTTTAAACGCTCAAAAATTTCATAAACACTTTTATTGTCTGATGGGTTAATTTGTTCAAATATAGTTGATCGTAGAATATAATTTTTTAACCGACGTTTATCAGTTTCATCTAGTTCTTCAAAAGTTTTCCCTTCCCATTTTTGCTTAACTCCTCTTAATCTAAACTGTGTGGTTTCATCTGCTAAAGTTCCTCTTAAAAAGAAATGAGCTGAAAGTAAACGCTGCTGTCCATCAACAACCAGAAGGTCACGATTCCTTGTTTCTTGGTATAAAAATACTTGAGGTACAGGAAGCCCAAGCAAAAAAGACTCAATCAGTTTACTTGCTTTTTTCACCGGCCAAACATATTGACGTTGAAAATCTGGAATTAATATTTCTTTAGAACCTAGTTTTTGCGATAATATTTCTATAGTTAAATCGGCACCAACGGTGCGAATTTCGTATGGCGCATCATCAATCTCCAAATCGTCATCTTCGGACTCAATTGGCTCAAGATCTAAATCAGTATTTTGGTAAGATGGCTCTGTCATATTATTAATTAATAAAAAATTAAGAGATAGAACACTAATTAAATTATTTTACACCATTCAATAATCTCCTGAATATCACTTGGATCTTTTGGATAAAATATCTTCATCCCCTTCTCTTTTGCCCACGCTATTTCTTTAATTGCACCTTTCGACGTTTCCCAAGTCGGCATCGCAAGCACCGCATCTGCCGCTCTCATCAAGAACTGAAAATCAAGATCATAATAAAATTGCTCCGGCGCAGTTACACCTTTACCGCTACTAAAATGCTCAGTATGATTATGAGCGCAGAAAAAACCAACTTGCGCATTGGCTAAGGCCATCTGATAACGCTCGGCATCACGAATATTTTTTTCAATACAATCGCGTGTTCCGTCGCCAATATACGGCCCGGCAATAAAAACTATTTTCATATTATTTCCCTTCAAATATCGCTCTGATTATATCATCAACCGGCACTTCTTCTATAGTTATGTCGTCGATGGGCAAATCCGAGGCGATTAGTTTGGCAGCAATTTCTTTAACTTTTTCTCTCGGCACGCGTATCGCTGCTTTAATATCATCATATTCCTCAACGCTTCCATATGCAACTAAGGCGCTTTTCGGGATTGTTTCGGTAGCCGTGATGCGGATGACTTTTTCCTGGGCGTATTTCTTAATTAATGTACTAAAGTTACCGTCATAAATAATCTTACCAAAGTTGATAATAATAACTCTCTCGCATAGTTCTTTAATATCTTCCATATAATGAGAAGTAAGCAAAACGGTTGTTTTCTTTTTCTTATTATATTTTTTTATAAAGTCACGAATATTCTTCTGTGCGACAACATCCAAACCAATTGTCGGCTCGTCAAGCAATAAAATCTTAGGCGCATGCATAAGAGCGGCAATTAATTCACATTTCATTCGCTGACCCAAAGACAAACGCTTAACCGGAATTTTTAAAATATCTCGGACATCAAGTAAATCCACTAGTTCATTAAAGGATTCATTAAACTCATCGTCTGATAATTCGTGAAACTCTTTAAACAGAAGAAAGCTATCAATCGCCGGCAAAACTTGCATTAATTGGTTTTTTTGACCAAGCACAATGCCAAACAACTTTTTAAATTCTTTTTTACGTTGCTGCGGATTAAATCCCAAAACATCTACCTGCCCGCTACTCGGATATAAAATACCCGACAGTATTTTTAATGTAGTTGTTTTGCCTGCACCATTCGGCCCCAGAAAACCAACAACCTCTCCTTCTTTAATATTAAATGAAATATCACTAACCGCATCAGCGAAAGATTTTTTTCGATTAACAAGTGCTTTAATGGTCGCCCACAATCCTGCGTTTTTCTCAAACAGCTCATAACGTTTAACTAAATTGTTGACTGTGATTACATCCATATTATGAACCAACGGCTTCATATCTCTTAAGCCCCAATTTCCACACTATATGAACCAAAAGCGCCAGAATGCCAATCCACACAAGCTGGATAAGCAATCCATGATACCCTTGCTCAAGAGATATTTTTTTTAAATATAATTGTGCCGGAATAAAAAATGAATACTGAAAAGGAAGATAGGTGCTCGCAACCACGGCGGCCGTTGGCAATAAACTTATTGGGAAATATCCACCGGAAAAGAATCTTTTTAAGCGTTCTATAGATTGATGTAAACCATCAATTTCTTCAGTCCAGAATGATATGCAGCCAACTAAAAATCCCATGAGCAATTCAATAATAAACGCGAAGAGCAACATAATCAAGATAATTCCCAAATAAGGCAATTCAAAGTTAAATATAAATTTATCCAAAAAGAATAAAATAACGGCTGACTGGGTAATCAACGATATTACGGTCACTAATGATGTTCTACCTAATTCATTTAGAAAAACAAACTTTAAGAAAGGA
>CAYUIC010000004.1:0-21524 GCA_964444675.1 uncultured Gammaproteobacteria bacterium
GACGTTGCAAATATGATGCAGAAGCTTTTCCGGAATTGATAATCAATTCTTTTGCTTCCTGGAATAGTTCATCATCATCGTCCGAAGCGCCGTCGATTCCCACGCCGGCCATGCCTTTAACTTTTTGTCGCTCAACAATCTCCGTTAAATAATTCGGTTCACCGCTCTTTTCTTTAATATAATTTACGATGCGCTTAATTTCCTGATCGGTAATCAAAGCACCTTGAATACGTTTTGGTTTTGACAAACTTACATTTGAAAATAGCATGTCTCCTCGTCCCAATAATTTTTCAGCTCCGAGGGAGTCCAAGATCGTGCGAGAGTCAATGCCTGACGCAACCGAGAAGGCGATACGCGCCGGCATGTTGGCTTTGATTGTTCCGGTAATAACATTAACGCTTGGACGCTGCGTTGCCAAAATCAAGTGAATACCAACGGCGCGGGCCATTTGCGCGAGACGCACGATTCCCGCTTCCATATCTTTAGCGGCAACAACCATCAAGTCTGCAAGTTCATCGATAATGAAAATGATGTACGGCATTTTTTCTTTGCTGACCGCGTTATAGCTTTCAATATCTCTCTTATGAGATTTGGACAAAGTCTCAAAACGTCGATCCATTTCATTTAAACACCACTTAAGCGCATTAATCGTTTTTGAAACTTCTGTGATAACCGGAGTCAGTAAATGCGGCAAACCATTATAGACCGTCAATTCAACGCGCTTCGGGTCGACCATGATGAACTTCAAATCATCAGGATTATTCTGATACAACAAGCTGACAATCAAAGCATTTAGCATGACTGATTTACCTGAACCGGTCGCACCGGCGACGAGCAAGTGAGGCATCTTTCCGATGCTATCAAGCCAGACTTCACCCGCGACGTCTTTACCGAGCGCGGTCAACAAATTGTTGGAACGCTTCTTAAAGGTATCGCTTTCCAACACCTCGCGCAAAGGAACGATGGCAACCGATTTGTTAGGTACTTCAATGCCGACCAATGCTTTGCCGGGGATCGGCGCTTCGATACGAACCGGGTGCGCGGCCAAGGCCATGGATAGGTCATTATTAAGCGAAGTAATACGGGAAAGTTTAATACCTTCATCGGGCTTAAGCGTATATTGTGTAACAGTCGGACCGACGCTGATTTCTCCCATCTCTACGGGAATGCCGAATTTTTCCAAGGTCGATTTGATAATCTCCATGTTGCTCTTGATATCTCCAGCAGAAGGCTTGGTGATTTTCGAATTCAAGAGATCAAGGGGCAAGTCGATTTTAATATTGCTCGGTTTCCAATTGGTTTTTTCTGGTTGCTCTTCTTTCTTAACTCGAGCGCGTCCGGGATTTTTTAAAGCATAAGCCTCGAAATTGTCATCAGCCGGACCTTGATCTTCATTTGAATCAACAATTGCGGCGATTTCTTCGTCAGCTTCCGGAACTTCATCATATTGTTTTGCTAATTTTGAAACTTTATCGCGACGGAATAAAAATGCAAAAGGATGGAAGACCAATCTGACCGGCGTTGTGCCCTTGGCAAAGATTGCCGTAATCGTCGAGTTAAACATGAGCATCATGCCAATAAAAAGCAGAGCAAAGAGAACGAGAATGCCAGCCCAAAAGCCGACAAGCTTCATGACAATCGAAGCCAGAGTAAAACCAAGATAGCCGCCGCCCTTGCCGAGCTTAATGGCAATCTCCCAATCAAGCGGCTCGATGAAAAAATGAAGCAACGCGCTAATTGCCCACAAGAAAATAAACGCACCGATATAATGTAGCGCGCCGAGCGCTCTTTTTTCGCGCCCGAACATGAGGAAGCCGATGGTGCACAATAAGATAGGCACAACCCATTTTGCCCAACCGGCCAGCCAGGTCAAAGCCTTGGCTAAGTAAGGTCCGACGGCGCCGGCAATATCAAAAAGACTTAAAAACAAAATCGCGGAAACAACAAACATAAACACCATGAAGATGCTTCGTTTAACGTCCGGATTTAAATTAAAATTCGGTAACGATATGTAGTCTAGTGGGCTTTTCTGTTTTCGTCTTGCCATACTGTATGGCTTCAGTATATCACAGGAAAACGCAAATAAAAAACCCGCTGTTATGGCGGATTTTTTAGTAACGATTTTATGCCGCTACTGATAACTTTTCAATTTTGTTAAAAACCATATCCTTTATCTCTTCGAAAGTACTTTTAAGTGTAATCTCAGTATTATCAATATTGATATGAAACTCTGCTTCAAGCTTAAGAAGCAATTCACAGATTTCAATTGATTCAACTGATAAATCTATAAGCCTGGTATCATCTTTAACTTTTGTTGGCTGACCGGAGCCATCATTGTAAGACATATCAGGTAAACACTCTAGGATACTGTCACTTATCCTTTCCTTTAATCTTTTTTTGTTTGTTTCAGTATCAAACATGCTGGCACCCTCCTGCCATTAATTTATGAAATTGTTATTTATAATTAAGCCATACATTAGCCAAAAAGTCAATATATCTATCTTTCCCTATAAAAGTCATGGTATAATTAGGATAGAAAGGTCGATTGTGCTAACTCATTATTGAACAACACGATCACTACTATGCTTCACAAAATCTCTCATATTCTCTTGATCATCGGCGGCCTCAACTGGTTGCTTATCGGCCTCTTTGACTGGGGCGTCGGCGATGTTCTCGGAATGACGGTTGCTAAAATCGTTTACATCTTGGTTGGTTTGGCTGCTTTGTATGACCTCTTCACTGTTCGCAGTTGCGAACGCTGCAGCGGCGACAAGAAGATGCCAAGCTCTTCCTCACCGATGGCTTAAATCGATTTAAAAAACGGCCCTTTAGCCCCATGCTAAGGGCTGTTTTTGTTTTGAAAATTATCTTGACAAAAATATATAAATAACGTATTTTAATCTATTACATAATAGTTCATTAATAAATAACCGGAGAAAAATATACATGGTGGAATTCAATGATTTAGACGAAGCATTGGAGACATTGCGAGAGACAGAATATTCAAGTACAAGAAAAGAAGTTCTTGAAGCGATATTCAGGATGGACATCTCTCCAGATGATTGGGTAAGGGTAATTGAAGAATGCCAAACTGGCATTGAGGAAGAGCAGCTGATACTCGATACAGTACACGAGCAGATAAACAAGAAGTTAGAAGAAACATCAATTAATGATATTGAAGATTTGTTCAATGATGTTAGCAGCTTCTGCTTGATCAAAACAAAAGAAAGCATCATACAAAAGTGGCTTAGCTTATGTACGGATTATGATGAAGCATGTGAATTATTCAACATGCTTGACCTTGAGTCATGGACCAATGAAGAAGAGGAACTGAGCAACCAATTGTTGGCACAAGCCAGAGATAAAATGTTTATGCTGTGTACTGATGTAAATGAAATAGTTGGAACAATCGACCAAGAATCCGACGAGCAAATACTTAAACAATTATTTAAACGCTGGTCGGAGCTGTGTACTGATAACGACGATGCAGAAACAAGCTATGAAAGGCTGTCTAATGAGAGCGATGAAAACGTACACTTCATGATTGAGCATTGGATGAAATTATGCGATACGATTGATAAAGCGCAAGGCGCCTATCAGATTGGATACAACTCAGATGATGAAGATCTGAAAAAAGCTGCGGTGTATAAAATGCATGAATTGTATGAAAAAGGAGTAGTCGCCGAACCAACAACTGGCGGCGGAGCTTTCTAACACCGGTTTTAAATATTTAAGTAAAAGAAAACCCGCTTTAACAAAAGCGGGTTTTTGAATAGTCTTTATTTAAAAAAGCCCGTCCTTGGTTTGGACGGGCCTTTATTAATTTATAATGTACGTTATTTCAGCTTTACTTCTTCAAAGACAATCGTCTTATGACTATCATCTTTAAATTTTGCATAGAAAGTCTGAATGTTAACCTTGAATGAAGCAAACGAAAGCAAAACTTTCGTTACTTTTCCAAGATCTATTTTCTGACGTTCAAGCAATGAAGAAGCAAATTTAAGGAAAGCTCCTCCGATTTTGCTTTGCAAGCTTTGATATCCTTTGCAGTCTTCGTGGTTAATTAATATAACCGTTTTAACTGACGGGACATGTTCCAGGAAGAGCTCAATTTGCTCTTTAAGAACTTTAAAGTTTTTTGGGAAAGCTTCGGGTTCAGACAGAGCGCTAATTCCGCCGGGAACCACGATACTAATATACTCGCCTTCTTTATACTTTAAATCTTCCTGGATAAAGCTACGGAATGCCACCTGAAAGCGGGGGTCGCTGCAGTGCACAACGATAGCCCGCGGAGCAGCTGAAACAACTTTGTATTCGACTAAACGATTTTTATCGGACATTAGTTGTTTTCATCCTCCGTGTTTGCTTTCTTATTTTTTTCAGTAACCTGAGAAGTTTTTATCTGAATATTCTCTTCAATCTTTTCTGCTGTATTAATACTGGTAGAAGTGACCGGCTTGAGTACTGATTTAAAAGCCGATGCATCAATTCCTACTTTTTTCAGAATCTCTGAAACATCGAAACCATTACCCATCAAGGAAGCAAATACTTTCGCAACCAAAGTTGGAACTATGTTACCAACAGCATCAACACCTTTTCCGCTTCCGCCCATGTCCATAATATGCAAGGAGTCGATATTGCCGAGAGGCATAGCAACTGACTTGAATATTGCTTCCATAACCTGCGAACCTGATTCACCGGCAACTTTTATGATAACCGGCAGTTTTTCAAGGATTGTGATTAACTTACCTGTCTGATCCAGTTTCTGCAATGCTTCCGCCATCTTCAGCGTACCCTCAGCTTCGCCCAAGAGTTTTTCTTTGATTTCAGCAGCATTACCTTTGGCTCTTGCCAGCAACAATGCTTCTTCACCGGCAGCTTCACCTTCTTTTATCCTCTTAATCTTTTCACCTTCCCCTTCGCCTTCTGCCATTAATTTTTTCTTATTGGCTTCACCTTCTTTTTCAGTTGCCTTTGCTTTACCGTCAGCTTCTGTTTCAGCAACCTGGGCTTTAGCATCAGCATCAACAATCGCCTGATCTTTTTTTCCTTCAGCTTCGATTTTAATCCTTTGTTTTTCTGCTTCGGCCGGCTGAATAACCGTTGCCTGTAATTCAGCTTTTATACGTTTTTCTTCTTCCTGCTGAACTTCAATCTGCGCTGTTTTTTCTGCCTTATCTCTGCCTGCCTGCTCAACCTTCAATTTTTTATCCTGTTCAACAGTAGCAATCGCAAGAGCATTATTGGATATAGCTAGTTCTTTGTCAGCCTGAACTTTATATTGAGCCTTCTTAATATCTCTGTCTTTCTCAGCTTCTGCTACCAGGGCATCATTTTCAGCGATTTTTATCTTTGATTCTCTTTGCGCATCACTTACTTTGATATCCTGGTCTTTTTTTGCCTCAGCTACTTTTACTTCAGCATCTCTTTTAACTTCAGCAACAGCCTGCTTACCAAGGGCTTCAATAAAGCCTTCGGCGTCTTCAACGTTTTGAATTACCAAGCTGACATTAACACCAAATCGCTTGAATTCATCTGTTGATTCTGTTACCACGCGTTTGTTAAATTCATCGCGTTCTCTGAGTAATGCAGACATGCTCAGGGTTCCCACGATAGAGCGTAAATGCCCCAAAAGAATATTTCTTAATAGGTCATTACGTTGCTTTTCATCTTTACCCATAAAGCTTTGTGCCGCGCTGGCCAGCTCATCTTCCGATGAACCAATCTGGAATGTAGCAATACCTTTGATATTAATAGGAACATTTTCCTTATTAGGTATTTTATCCTCAACTATTTCAATCTGAAAGGGTGTTGCCGGTAAAAGCTGAAATGATTCAACAATCGGAAAAAGAATTCTGCCGCCTGAAGCGGATACATAATAACCTCTTTCCTTCATGTTGCCCTGTGAATCTTTGTATTTATACTTTCTTCCGTAAAAGACGCCGATCATCCCCGGTGGGATTTTCTTATATCTTGTTGAAACAACCCATACTGCTACTGCAAGCCCAATAAAGATACCAAAGATCATTATGGGAATGAAGAATGTGCTAAAGAAATTACTGACTTCCTGCATTTTTTATTTCCTTTCTGGTTTATTGTTATATTTTTTTGCTACAAAGAATCTACTACTACCTCAGAACCGTTAACTTTAATGATTTTTACGTTAATACCCCGGGCAAATTTTTTGCCACCAACAGCATGAGCAACTAAGTGAGTATACTCTCCCTGTATAGTAGTTCCAATTTCTCCGGCGCTATCCTCGTCAATACTGACTGTTACTTTTGCGGTCTGACCAACAATAGTTGCGTAATTAAGGTTTGATGATGCCTGTTGCTTATAAATTAATTTAAGAGCAGCTAACATCACGAGACCCAATAATACTCCGGAACCGATTCCATATAATGAAGCGGCCAAGGTGCTTGCATCTAAAAATTTAGCAATTGATCCGACGCAACCAAATCCCATCCCAAAAGTAAGAAGTACTTTGGTGGAAAAAATACTTACTGTCGGTTCTCCTGTGCCAGCTCCATCAGCATGATCATGATCGTGTCCAACATCATGACCTAAGTCATGGTCGTGATCGTGATCCCCGCCAAATAAAAGCGACAAGCAAAGAAATCCCAGACACCCGATGCCAATGGCAAAGAATATCCAAAAGCCTAAATCTATTTGCATTATTTTACCCTCCTTTAGAGGTTTATTTTTATATAAATTATTAAATATCTTTCCAAAAATTGATTTTCAAATATAACCGATTTCTTAATTTTTGTCAAGGATTTACTGAAAATTTCATTTTTATGTATAAAAAAGCCCAAAAATCAATCTTGGGCTCTTCATAGAGTTAATCTCGCTCATTTTTTTAATATCATACCTAACCCGAGTAGAAGCAAGAGAATGGCGAAAGGCCATTGTCCGCCGCACAACCCGATTAATCCTATGATAGCAAAGATTAAACCAATTATTCTTCTCATGTTATGTACTCCTTTGAGCACATAGTAAAATAGTCTCCGGCTATTGTCAACAAAATAGTGCTGGTTATTTATTCATAACTCGGCCCGCGCTCCTCTATCTCTAAAACATCATTCACTCTCCGCGCCAGAACAAACAAAATACTTGATAATCGATTTAAGAAAGCTTTCATCTCAGCTGTAATTTCAATTGCTAACACCGCGCGTTCAACTCGACGCGCCATTGATCGCCCGACATCCAAACTCGAGCTCAATTCGGATCCGCCCGGGATTGTAAAACTTTTTCTTGGAATCAAAATCGGCCCGAGCTCCGCAATCCACGATTCAATCTCCGTTACCATTTCTGTGGTAATTTTTTTATCAGAGCCGCCCAGCTGCGCTTGCAAGATAAATAATAATTCTTGCAAACGAATCAACTTACTATATAGGACTTCGGAGATTTCTTTTTTGGAAATTTTTTTCGCATGCACCGAGCACAACCCAATCCAGCAATTTAATTCATCAACCGATCCGAGCGCGGCAAAGACGGGATCTTGTTTTGAAACGCGATCACTGCAGCCGAACAAGGTTGTTGTTCCGCCATCACCTTTACCCGTGTAATACATATTAGATTTCGCAGCTTCCTCCGGCGCAAGCCAACTCACGTTTCATTTCAGTCTCATCAATCATTTCGTAGGTCACGATTTTCGAATAATCAAGTCCGTCAAACTTCTTTAACATTTCTTCGTAACGAGCGCTGTCGATTTCTTCATACGGAGCAAGTTGATAGACGTGATTGGAGCGCGGCAAGAAGGAAAGTCCGCCGATAATATCCCAATTTTCATAGACCCAGTTCGCGACAGCCACCCATTCATTCTCACTGACGGAAACGGTGACCGAAGGATTATGTTCGGTATATAATTCTTTTACTTTTTTCCAGTGCTCAAGTAAGGTCAGAGCAGAGAGATCGTCTTTATAAATCGATCCATCCGGGGCCTTAATCGGGAACTCAAAGACATAGGTTGTCGCTGAGCCAAAGGCTTGTCCGACTTCAGGTTGATGCGGAATATTTTGATCGCGCAACATCTTAAAGAGAGAGTCAGTGGCAGAAATGCGTACGCGGCGGATATAATACTGAGAATGACGAGGGTGCATACCCGAAGCGCAATCCACAAGCTGTGAAACGGTTCCTGAAGGCTTAACGCAAGTAATACAGGTCGAGGCGCTCATCTTCATACGCTTCGCATAATCTTCGTTTGCTTTGATAGCTGCGACACGAAGTTTGCTCAAAATCTCATCCTGTCTAACTGTCGGACAATCCCACTGGCCGGTAATCGAAACTCCGAGCAAGCGTTCTTTCTCGCAATTCTTTTGCCAGTCCTTTGACAGGTATGGGAAATGAGTTAAGGAAGATTGGTAGGTTCCGATTAAGGTTGCCAATTTTACTTTATGTAGCAATGTTTCCTCGGTGTCTTCCGGACGAGCAACTACTTCGGATAAGTTACAAAACTGTTTTGATTGCAAAATGATTTCTCCGCACGGGTTGGTACCGATTGAGCCGACGATATTTTGTCCGCTCGCGTCAAAGTAACCTTCGTGTTCGCGCAGCACTTTCAATCTGCGTTCCGGCAAAGTCTTAGCCAATGAACCACGATTAAAGATACCGCGTTCGCCTGAACCTGACTTCATTAAAGCGGTCCACTCATCCAAGAATTCTTCACTCGACGGCTTCTTAAGATATACGGCCGAGTTGTTGGCGAGTGATCGTTGCGGCTCGGTGATATAAAATTGTCCTTTTTTCGCATCGCGTATTTCTTGGTCATCCAAATCAGACAAAGAAATCATTGCGCTGCGGCGCACGCCGCCGGCCACAACACAATCGCCAATCATACAAATAATGTCGTGCAAGTCGATATTGCGCAAACGTTTACCTTGGCGGCCGAGCATCTTACGACGCGTAAAATCAAGTAAACGCATCAATGGTTCAGGGCCCGAGCTTTTTCCGCCCATGGTTTTAAGTCGAGCGCCGGCCGGACGAAGCAATGAATAATCAAAATCAATATCATTACCGGCCGCCCAGGTTTTCATGCCGAGCACCAAAGCATCGGCCCAACCGTCTTTACTGTCATCGACAACATGTTTTTCCAATTTCTTTCCGGTTTGAATTTCAATCTGCGGAAAGCGTTGGACATTCTGACTTTCCACCGACCAACCTACTCCCGTTCCGCACATTGATATATACATAATTTCAGCCAAATCCTGAAAGCTTTGCGGAGCGATATAGGAACAGTTATAGGCGCAAACATTGGTGTGGCGGGCTGCATTACCGGCAAATTGCAGTAAACGCATCGAAGGCATAACATCCTGGCGCAAAATAGCGGCGGTTAATTCGGCATATTCATCATCGGAAATAGCCGATCCGATATTCTCTTTCATGAAGGAGATATAGCGATCAACCGTTTCAATCCAGGTTTCACGGCGCTGTTCTTCTTCAATCCAACGGGCGTAGGTACGGTAATATATAAACTCTGACAAAGTATTTTTAAAATATTGTTTGCTGTCTGCCGCTAATTTTTTAACATGCTCAGGAACTTCCGCCGTTTTAACGCGAACTTCACTGCGTTCTTGACGGTACAAGATATACGCTTTGGCAACCTTGGGAAAACCGTTCACCATCAATTCTTCTTCGACAATATCCTGAATTAATTCCACGGTCGGCATGAAATTTTCATCTTTTGAAACTTTTTTCAATTTTATTAAATCCGCCAATACTTTTTTGGAGACTGTTTCAGGAAAACCATTCACCTCTTCTCCCGTAGCAGCGAAAGCCTTGGTAACCGCCTTAGCTATCTGGTTTATGTCAAACGGTACTATTGTGCCGTCGCGCTTACGGATTTCTTCGACGGTAGTGGTGAATGGCTTGATCATAGGGTTGATTTAGAGCTTACTAAATTTTTTTTATATTGATATTCGAAATGAGGGTTGGAAACAAGGAAACGATAGATGAGCGGGCTCAGGGTCAGAGCGAAGGCGACGTTACCCATCACATGATACATGGTAAAAGGAATCTGTCCGATGACTGCTGCCATGAAATTCTGTCCGAAAAAGATGGGGCCGATTGTCAAACCGGTAACTATGTCGTAAATAATCGTCGCGAAGACCGCATGCACTGCAAAATTAATTGCCGTAGCCTGACGATTCTTAAAGTACCAACTCGAGAACAGAGCAAGTCCTCCGTAAGCGAGCGCAGTAATCACTGTCCATACTCCAACTTTGGCAGTGATCATATCGTATAAAAGAATGTTAACGAAAGCGAAGATAAAAGCAGTAAGAAATCCGAATTTTTTAGCAAAAGGCATTTGAATCGCAAGCACGGTTTCTATATTCGGCGGTCGAAACGGGATCAAGCGCAAAACAATTGAAAGTATCCAGCCCAGGACGAGCTTCAGCCAGTTGCCGGCGAGTATCCGGCGGGGCGTGACAGACATAGATTTACATGTTAATTTAGTAGTGACGCACAGCGCCCCAATTATACCAATTATTTTTGGACAACACAACATATAGTGTTATCAACAGGCTATAGGCCACCATATACTATGAAATCGCCCGTTTTTCTTAGAAATTCTCTGGAGTCGTTTCTCTATCGCCGCGTCGCTCGACCGCTCTTCTTTTTGGTCAAACCCGAAGCTATCCACAACCGCATGCTCGGGGTCGGAAAACTGCTCGCTTCGAACCCCTTGGGTCAAAGCCTAACCAAGCTTTTTTTTGATTATTCAAACGACGCCTTGCGCCAGACTATTGCCGGCATCAACTTTCCCAATCCGGTGGGACTTGCGGCAGGTTTTGATAAGAATGGAGTGCTCACAACGCTGCTTGATAAAGTCGGTTTCGGTTATATGGAAATCGGTTCGGTAACCGGAAAACAATGCGACGGAAATACAGGCACGAGATTGTGGCGTTTAAAAGAAAAAAACAGTTTAATCGTCAATTACGGACTGGCTAATGACGGGGCTGAAGAAATTGCCGCCCGATTATTAAAACATCGGACACGTATACCTCTCGGCATCAGCGTGGCGGCGACTAACAGCCCCGAAACGGCCGCGGAACTCGGCGCCATCCGCGATTATGCCAAAGCTTACGCAATTTTTGCCCGCCAAGGTTTAGGCGATTATTACACAATCAATATCAGCTGCCCGAATTCCTTTGGCGGAGAATCATTTTTAGCTCCGGATCGCCTGGAGCGCTTACTGACCGTTATTGACGGGGTAAAAAATCTCTATCAAGCTCGCCAGCCAATCTTTTTAAAACTTGCCGCAGCGATTGACGGCGCACAACTTGATACTATTATCGCGATTGCGAGAAGACATCATATCAGCGGCTTTGTCTGCTCTAACTTGCATAAAGAAAAAAATCAAATTGGCGGTTTAAGCGGTTTAGCAGTTCAACAAGCTTCAACCGATTTGATTAGAAATATATATAAAAAAACCAAGGGTGAATTTATTATTATCGGTTGCGGCGGTATTTTTTCTGCCACAGATGCTTATGAAAAAATAAAAGCTGGAGCAAACTTGCTCCAGCTCATAACGGGCATGATTTATCAGGGCCCTCAACTTATTTCAGAAATTAACAGCGGTTTGGTTCAATTACTCAAGCAGGACGGTTACACGAATATCGCTCAAGCGGTAGGCGCTGAAGGTGTCGTAGGCGCGGAAACCGAGGTTTTGTAGTGACTCTTAACTTGGAACAAAATATACAAACCAATCGCGCTGCCGAGGAGCGACCAGACAAAGCTACCTAAAGTGTATGAAGAAAACAAAGCATACACAACAGATACCAAGTCAGAATAGTAAATGTAGTTCCAGCCTTTTATCTCACGCTTTTGCAGGGGAGAAAAAGCCATAATCATCAATACTACCTGTATAATCAAAACAACCACCCCAATATAATAGCGTGAGCTAAAACCACCAAAACTTGAAACAAAACTACTCAAACCGAAAATAGCAAAGACCGCCGGCAAGGACAAGACGATAACAATTAATATCACCCAAGGAGCAATCTTAACGATTGTTTCTTTGGCTTTTGGCGGGAGTTGATATGTTATTTTCTTGGTAAACAGATCTTCGAGGAACTTTTCTAATTGGTCCATATATATTAATTACGGGGCAATCCCCATTGATAGTATAGCATTTCTCTTATTCGCTGGTCACGCCGTCAAATTCTTCTTCATTATCTATTGCCTCTTGCTTGGTGGCGCGGACAATCTGGTCCTTATGGTGCGCCGGCGAATAGAGCGTGTAGAGTTTCAAATCTGCGGTATCGGAAACATTAATAATATTATGCTTTGCTCCGGCCGGAACGATTACGGCAAAACCGTCGTTGATTGCATATTCGTTGCCATCAATGATACATGTACCATTGCCCTTTTCGACACGAAAAAACTGATCGTTATCCGGATGGGTTTCCATACCGATTTCTTCGCCCGGCTTTAATGACATGAGCACTAATTGACTGTGCTTGCCGGTATAGAGAACTTTTCGAAAATTGCCGTTGGCAATCGTTAGTCCTTCAATTTCTTGAACAAACCCTTTCATATGATTATGGTTAATATCATCTACTCTTTAGTATACTCTTAGTATCGATTCATTTCTAATGGCGCCGGCCGGCAGGAGCGCAAACGGTCTTGATGATCCGCAAAGCAAGTTTCGCAGCAAATTACTTTTTTCGAAGGCCGAACCGTATCGTCGCTATAAAATGTCTCGCAGGGCTCTGCGCAATATTCGCAACGACCGATGATTTCTCGCTCTTTCATATCAACTACATCAGTTGTCATGCGATTATCAAAGACGAAAAGCGTTCCTTTAAAATGTTGGCCGGGAAACTGTTGCATATAGGTATGAATCCCGTCTTTCAACTGATAAAGATTATTAAAACCCTTTTTACCCAGTAAGCAAGTCGCCTTTTCGCAGCGTATTCCTCCGGTACATACGGCGACAATTTTCTTTTCTTTGATACTTTCGAGATTTGCCAAGAGATCGGGCAAGTCACGAAAATTTCTCATTTTTGGGTCAATTGTTTTTTCAAACTGACCCACCTGCAATTCAAAATCATTCCTTAAATCCAGCACAACAAAATCTTCACCTTTCTCATACATCTCGTGCAATTCAACAGAACTTAGTTCTTTGGCGGTTTCTTTGCCAATATTTAAACCTTCGACGCCCAAGGTGACTACTTCTTTTCGGACTTTAATTTGCAACTTGGTAAAGGCATATCCTGTTCCTCGGCTTTCTTTAAAAACCAAGTCGGCAAAAGCCGGGATATTTCTCAATGCTGTTTTATAAGCTTCTATATTTTCTCGTGTTCCTTCAAAGGTCCCATTAATGCCTTCTTCCGCAATGAGCAGCCTGCCTTTTAAATTCAAGGATTCGCACAATGCTTTTTGCTCATCACGAAACAGCTGCGGATTTTCTATCGCAGTGAACTTGTAAAAAAGTATGATGAAATAATCGTCGTTCATTTTTTAAAATGGAAAAAGATAATAACGCTAAGGAGCGCAGCAAAAAAGCACCAGACTGACGCAAAGGTAACTGAGTAAAAATAATACGCAACACCGAGAAATACTGTCGTCGCAATACCAAGCCAACGAACCATTTTATGGCTGGAGATTAATGTGCTCACGCAGGTCGCGATAATATAGAAAACCGCATGCAAAGAAAACGGCACACGCCAAGACGCATCGCACACATACTGAATGCTATTAAAGACAATCTGCGAATGAAGCGGAAAAGCAATAAGTAGATAAAGTAAATATACGCTAACGACAGCTCCTAAACCAACGCAAGCGGCTAGTACTCTTTTACGCCATTTAACGGTTTCAATCAAGAGTACGGCAATCGGTACATAGATTGGCCATAACACTTGAGCAAAGAACACGAAGCTATAGCTCGCTACAGTATTAAGCAATGCCATTTCATACCTCAGTGATATCCAAACCAATCCTTCAATCAATTGTTGAATGCCAAAAAGCAAAGGAATCAAAGCTAAGGGAATTTCCTTTCGTTTCTTGACGCGTGTGAGGGTGGCGACGCCGACGGCTGAAAGCGCTGATCCGGCTATAAAACTGGCGGGGGCTGAAAAACACATATTAGATATTACTATATAATAAGCTTAGAATTGAACTTATTCTATCATATCATGTTATGATTAGCTAACGATTACAATGGTTCATTAAAAAATGTAGAAAGGAGTAACCAACATGAAATCGCCAAAATTTTCTGGCACTAAAACAGAAAAAAGCTTTAAAGTAGCTTGCGACGAAGTAGTAGATGGTTACTTCGTAGAACATAATATTCCGCGAACTGGCAACAGGGCACTACGAATAAAAGCAAGTCTCGTTTCAATCACTTACCTGCTTTCCTATATAAGCATTATTGCACTTATTAAGAATCCCTGGCTGGCTCTGATAATGGTTGTGATATTTAGTTTAGCGCAAGTCTCTGTCGGCATGTGTGTTATGCACGATGCTTCTCACGGAGCTTTTTCAGAAAAACCTTGGGTCAATATCTTACTTAGTAAAGTGGGAAACTGGATTATGGGAGGAAATGACACAAATTGGTACGCCCAACATATCGTACTTCATCACATAAACACCAATCTTAAAGCAACTGATACAATGTATGGCGATGAAGACATTGAAGCCTATGGACTGCTGCGACTTTCCGAGCATGATATTCAAAAGCCAATGTACCGCTATCAACATCTCTATGCCTGGCCTTTATATATGTTGGTAACTCTCGGAAGATTTTTTACAGAAACTTTCAGAATTGCTGCATATATAAAAATGGGGCTAGGAAATCGCTTGAATATTAAACCCGGCTTTGAATATAGTAAAATACTTATCATTAAAACTATTTTTCTTAGCTGCGTTCTGGTAGTTCCGTTTTTAACAACTGATTTTAGCTGGTGGCAAATTGGAATTGGTTATTTCACTATGAATTTCGTTTCCAGTTTTTCCTTCACGCTCATCTTTCAACTTGCCCATGTTGTTACACAAGCAAAACAACCACCTCTCGTAAACGGCATTATTCACAATGATTGGTTTACCCATGAGGTATATTCAAGTTGTGACTTTGTAACGAACCCTCTATTACGTTCCTTAATCGGAGGTCTTAATCGCCAAGTTATACATCATGGCTGGCGTAACATTTCTCATGTTCACTATGAACCGCTTGCTGAATTGCTTAAACCGGTTTTCATAGAATACAAAGTACCTTACAATGAGAATGCATCATTCTCACAAGCGATTGTTTCACACTATCAAAGATTGGAACAATTAGGCACAACATAAAAAGCTGACCAGATAATTCGGTCAGCTTTTTAATTATACTCTTTTATTTCTTCTTCTTGGCAACAACTTTTTTAACAACTGTTTTTTTCGGAGCCGCTTTTTTCTCAACAACCTTCTTTTGTTTTGGTGCAGCGACAGTTGCAGGCTTTACAGTAAGCAGTCTCAAAATATCATCAAGCTTCGCATTTAAACTTTCAAAGTCTTTGCGATACTGATCAACTTGCGCGACTGATCGAAACGACGGCTTTGAGTCAAAACGTGGACGATCAGAATGCGGGCGGTCAGATCCGTTCTTTTTACCAAAACAATCGGAACAGTAGACAGGCTTTGAGCCATTTGGTTTAAACGGGACCTCGCATTGCTTACCGCATTCTGCACACGTTGTTTTAAACATTGCCGGACGATCTCCGCGATCATTATCTCTAAAGCCTCCGCCATCTCTAAAGCCTCCTCCGCCAAAACTCTTCTTGCCACCAAACTTATTTCCTCGTTGATTAAAATTTCCCATATGTATCTTTTGTAATTAATTAGCTATATTCTATACTATTTTCCAATAAAAATCAAGGAGTGACGGACATTTTCTTGCTAATCTGTGCTAAAATATAAGAGTGCCATACAATTCACTTATACTCATATGTCAAAAATAAGCAAAGAGTTTATTTCTTCCGAAAGAAAACATTATAAATACCATATTGGCAATATGGTAGCTTCTTCATTGTCCGGTTTGATTGGCGGAATTATTATTGCTCTGATTATCATCTTCTCGCTCTGTGATATCACACTGAAAAGCTAAGAAAGTTTTAAATAAAAAGACCGAATTGAAACTTCGGTCTTTTTTAGTAATAACAATAATTCACTACAACATTATATATAATAGACAAGACACCAGCTCAACACTGCTGCAATAAATCCGAGTAAAGCCGGCACTGTTGCCCGTTTAAGATAATAGCCAAATGATAACTCTTTAACCTGTCCCATCGCGGCGACGCCGGCCGCTGATCCGATAGCGAGCATTGACCCGCCTGTCCCCGCGGTGATTGCTAGTAATACCCAAATTGTCGTTGGTGTCACAGCGGGGAACATTTTAATCGCCGCGGCAACCAATGGAACGTTATCAAGAATCGAAGAAAAAAATCCTAAACCGATATTTCCTATAATAAATGTTTTAATATCGGGAGACGATCCGAAAATAAATCCATTTAACCATTGCAGGATGCCCGCGTGAGCCAAGGCTCCAACCGCCAACAATATACCGATAAAGAATTTTAAAGTCGCGATATCAGTACGCTGAATGATTTTAATTATCTGACCATTGGCATAATCTTCATTGTCTTCTTTCTTAGCCTTCATATCAATAAATACCCACAACATACCAATACCCATCAACAATCCAAGGAAGGGCGGCAAACCAATAATGTTGAAAAGCACCGGAATCACAAATGAAAATAAACCAATTCCAATAATCGTCCAGTAAGGACGAGCCGGTTCCCCGGGAGTTATATCGTAGCCGGGATGAGCCTTTTCAATTTCTTCATGTTTCTTAATCTTATATGACAGCATAAAATGAGGAACAACCCAAGCAGCCAAAGCCGGTAAAATTCCTATCGATATGATTTGCAACGCCGTAAACTTTTCCGCAAGCCACAGCATAATAGTTGTTACATCTCCAATGGGGCTCGCCGCTCCACCGGCATTTGCGGCAATGATTGTCGCGACCGTGAATACCAGGAAATTTGCCTTATCTCTATAAATCTTACGACCAATTTGAATCATTATTAAAGTCGTAGTCAGGTTATCAAGAAAAGCCGAGCATACGAAGGTAATGAGGCCCAGCAACCAAAATAGCTGTTTTTGCGAAATTGCCCGACGCATTATTTTCTCCTGTAACCAATCAAATAAACGGTAGTGTACCAAAACTTCAACAATAGTCATTGCCGCAAGTAAAAACACCACGATACTAAATATTTCTTGGGTATCGTGCATCAACGCTTCACTCACGGTTTTATCGCCCCAATGAAAAACGCTCACAAGAAACCACAACAGCGCCCCGATAATAATCGCCGTACCAGATTTATTTATTTTAAAATGATGCTCAAGAGCGATGACGGCATAGCCCAGGACAAAAATCAATGAGAGCACAATGACAAGAAGAGAGTGGTCCATATGAAAATTAAAATACAGCCGAGGCTGTATTTTATATTTAATTTTAATAGAAAAATTATACCAAATGGAGTAAGACCCGTCTACCTTTGCTTCTTCTCTAGTTCCTTCAAAGCCCTGTCCCGAGAAAAATTATATGACTGCCAATGCTCTTGTTGTTTTTCAAGCCATTCTTTTTTAATATCTAAAAGTTTTTTCAATTCCACTTTATCTTGATCATTAAATCGATCATAAGCATTTAGTATTTCCGGTACGGCGTCGGCTGACAGATTGCCTAAATAATGAACATCAATCTTGCCGCTTTGATTAAAACGTTCAATATTTTTCCGCGCGATAAATACATCAGGATTCAAAAGGTTAAAAACAAAGAGAAAAACTATGACACACAACAAGGCGCTGAAAGCGAAAAAACTGTCTTTTCTTTCTTGCCATAACTTTAGAGCCAGCAATACAAAGATTGCTCCGAGAAAAATAATAAAGCCTGCAACATATAATCTGAGAGTGGTTAAACCATATGCGGATTGATACAACATAAGACGCTTAAACGCCGAAATGATAATAATACATATTTCTGCGCTCAAAACGAGACTTGGCAAAGTAAACCAGGCGAAACGCGCAGCACGCGATTTTGTAAAACGGTCCATGATTAGTAAAATCACTAACGTGAAGAAAGCTACGATCAGCAATTCCCAAAATCCTTTACGGGCATATTCCGCGTAGGTAAAGGTGCCTTGGGTAATATTGATTGCTCCGCCGAATAAATAGGCAATTTGGAAAATAAGAAAGATGGCAAAGAGTCCGGCAATGAGCCAGAGAAAAACCTTTACCTCGATACTGCGGTCCATGTTTGCCTTTTGGGATTCGTCAGCTGCGTCTTTCTCAGCTTCGATTTTCCGCGGCGGAACGTTAAACAAGTACGCAAACAAGCCTAAACCGACAACAAAAGTTCCAACTATGAAAATGACATGACCGAATAATTCATCCGGGAGTTTAAACCTGAAAATAGAATCCACTAATTGTTTAAAGGCCAAATCAGCCGAAGCAAACAGTGCTCCAAAAATTATGAGAAATGGCAGAGCCATAATAATCCCGATAATCACCCGCTTAAAGCTTTGAGTTGAAGATTTTTGCGACGGAACGGTCAGAAAAGCAAAAGCTTGCAGGGACCGCCTAAGGATTGAAAATGGTGTGACTATAATTGTGAGGATATAATCAGGTATTCTAAAACCGAGAATGTGTTTTTTTAAAATCTCTTTTGTGGCCAAGAGCACCAATCCCGCGCTCGCCAAAACATTTAACATGGTCAGCAACATATTGTCCCGAACACTTACCATAGCCGCAAAGAATAAGGTGAAAGCCAAGAGCCAGAGAGCACTGCGATATGATTGTTTGAAGCGCACACAAAACCATAAAGTAATCAGGACTGCGAACGCTTCAAAAATAAAAACGGAAATTCCAAAGTTCTTTTCAAAGAACAAATAATCAAAGGCTATGCCGAGCAAAGCCGCTGCTCCCACAAATAAATAAACGGAAGATTTATTCACGGCGAATGATTTTTCTTCTTCCATATTATAAGAGATTAATTAATAATTATTTTTTGTATTCCAAAATATCTCCCGGTTGGCAATCGAGAGCTTTGCATATTGCTTCGAGAGTCGAGAATCTGATTGCGCGCGCCTTGCCGTTTTTTAAAATGGAAAGGTTGGCCATCGTGATCCCGACCTTCTTGGTCAGTGTCGTAACGCTCATTTTTCGCTTGGCGAGCATCACGTCGATGTTAATTATAATTCCCATACAATTAAACCGTTAAATCGTTTTCAGATTTGATTGCTATGACATTCCGTAGTAAGCTCTGCAGGACACCGGAAAATACTGCGATTACAATCGAAGCGAAAATGATGACTAGAGCGATAGCTACTACTCCCGGCGCGTCGTCTTTGTCAGCGGCCGTGAATATATATGGCAAGCCGGCAACATATAGCGCGCTGATTATAATGGCGCAGTATTTTATGTTTTTTAAAGCTTTGACCGCCAAGAACGAAAAGGCCTTGTTATGATCGATATAACTTAAAAGCTGTAGTGATTGGAAGAGCGCGAAAAAAAACGGGACAGCCGGCAGGTACATGCCTATTAAGATTGGCCGATAGTAGCCCGTTTGGTCTGTGAGAATTCCGGAGGGCAAAATAAATATGCACACGGCCACTATGCCTAATCCGAGCAGGATAATCGCCCCGCGCAAGAAAATTGTTGATCCTTTTTTCATATAAATAGCTTAAATAATGGTATCTCTATGGTAATATATCATTTATCGTTTGTCAATATATTATTATCGTTAGTAAAATATAAAATTAAACCCGATACTTTCGTACCGGGTCTTGAATCAAAAAAACAATAAGCTAGCTTTTTGCCTTAGTTACTACTTTTTTAGTAAGCAAGACTGCGCCAATGCCGACAACACTGCCGAAAAAGCCAATAAAGAACCAGGCAACTAAATTTTCTTTGCCTTTGGCTCTTGCAAAAAAATAACAGGCTAAACCACTTAGTGTAGAAATAACCACGTAAAGCAGAATCATGTAAATGTTCATAATGTCCTCCTTCAAGGCGTAAATGTTAGTGTTTCATTATCTATTAGAAGCACCCAATCATTTTGACCGTCCACTGCCATAACATAGTAATATGCGTACCGCGTTTTTCTGCCATGGAAATTGAAGTCTACATAATATTTTCCGGTACTTTGTATAGCCAGGTACTTATCATACTTTTTTTCATAAACTATACTTGCACCATCTGCGTTAAACAATAAAAATGGATGCGTTCCTTCCCCTATGTCAAACATAAGAGTGTCGTGAGGCTGAATCGAATATTCCACCGGCCAATCTTTTTTCAAATCGCCGCCGTATGAAATAAGTAAATATACCGTATATGAAGCTTTGTTAATAACTCTGCCTGTTCGCAGTGGTAACCATCTATTATCCGGTGGAGGGGCTGGAGTACTTACTTTTTCAGTAATTTCTTCAGCTTCCAAACGAGCTTCGCGCTCTTCATAACGCTCAAGCACATATTTTGTTGCCGGTTTTAAGGTGTCACCTGTATCAGGATCAAAACCGCCCTTATCAAAAAAATGATAGGAACTGTCTTTGTGAATTGAATAATACTTTAAAGGCACGCCGGTTTCGCGATCAAAGAAATCATTGCCGCGCAAAAAGTGTCCCATAAAAAATACCAATGCCAGCGCTCCGAAAACTAACGCTTTATATCTTTTTTTGTTAGCCTGTGGGAAACCGGGCAAAAATGATTTTACTATTTTCCCTAAAGGAAGGAAAAAGAGTAGAGCTATCACAAGCGCCGTCAAACTTTTACCGATAAAACCGGTAGAGGTAAAGCTTGCAATAAAATCGTACAACCAGCCGAAAAGCTGAAAGTAAAAAACTAACGAAATTATTACACCAACGATGTACGAAACAATAATCGCCAGAATACCCAAGGTAATACCACCCAAGATCTTACTGATCTTGCTGGTTAGTGAATCATCTGCCATGATCGATCCTTTCTATAGCTATATTTAATTTTCAATAATGCTTTTTAAGTTAAAAATTGAATATATCAACTTTTGTTTATTTTGTCAAGTATTATAATTGATTGACAAGCCCTTCTATTTATTAAAAAACCCCGGACAATACTGTTCCGGGGTTTTAATTTTGGGTTATTCTTGGATTTTTTTATTTTCTATTTTCCTCGCTTATTATACAAATCATTAACATCTTCAGCGGACAAGACGTGATTGTAAATTCTCAGATCATCAATCACACCGGCAAAGAGACGCTCTACACTGTCTGCAGTGGAACCCAGACGAGCCTTTCCGGCATTTGGCAAATCTCTCGCACTCGAAGTTGCTTCAAGCTTGCCATCTACATACACATTCTTCCTAAATCCATCATTGGTAATTACAACATGATAAAAGACGCCGTTCTTTACTTTAGTTTTTGTTTTAAGAGGACTTCGGTCAAAAAATAGAAACGACTTATCATTATAAACAGTTAAACCGATACTATCTCCGGTTGCGCTAAAGATTT
>CAYUIC010000004.1:21534-38544 GCA_964444675.1 uncultured Gammaproteobacteria bacterium
CCCACAACGATCCAGAGTACGCTTCTATCTGCGGTAAATAAAATTGCGCATAGCCTGAACCAAATTCAAGACAAGATCCGGAGATACATTGTTCTCCGCTTAGCCAGACAGGTGTTCCGGCAAGTTTGGCGGCATTTTTCGAGATGCCGTTATTTCTCAAAATATCACCCGATCCTTCATCCATTGCTAACCACAAAATCGGCTCATCCGTTTTTGCAAGTACCGCCGCTTTTTCTTCCGGAGTCAGAATTGTTTTTTCTTCTATCTGAGGAATTGAAGGATTACTTGGCGCCTCCTCTTGGAAATAGATATCATCTATAGCCTGGTGCACGGGTTGATATTGATTGGGCGCTTCAATAATTAATACCGTCCCAGCTTTGTATGCTCCATAAGACAAGAGCATAAACAAAATGGTAAACAATATAATAAAAGAAATTTTTGATTTATTTATGCGAAGATACCCGGCCTCTTTGAGCTGAGAAACCAGCTTTGTATCAACTGTCCCGCTCGGCTCTTTTCTATAAAAAATTACGGCAATAATTAAACCTATAATACTTAAACAATTGGCAATACCAAGGGCAATCAGTTGCCTTGGCTTAGATCTCATATCAGGCCAAGCAATATAACCTGCCAATAAACTTGCTAACAGAGAGCAGAGAAGAAATATAATACCAAAGGACACTGGAAAACTTCTAGCAATGAAAGCAGAAAATTTTGTTTGCAATGACGAACTCCGCTTTATCCAAAGATCGTCACTCAACTGACTTGATGGAGCATCAATAGATATTCTTGTGTATGAAACATTTGTCTTTTTCCCATCATAGAATTTCTTTGCGTTTTCTTCATCAACGGTCCGCGCATCATAATCACCAATATAATATCCGACTGAGCTATACTGCTCTATTGATTCGGGAAAATCAGGCGTAACATGTCCGATTACTCGTATGTCTGCCGGAACCGATACTTCACCATACACGCTCGTTGGCTGCAAGGGAAAATACAAACGGTCAGTGGGGAATGAAACAAAAACACCTCGCTCAACTTCTAAACCTGCTACATTGCTTTCCGGACTAATCCAAGAAACGATAAATGAATAATCTCTACCAATATAGGAATCAAGTACTGGTATAGAACCCTCTTCAATCTTGAGTGATTTATCTTTTAAATATTGATACAATCCGTCGGCTGTTTTGGCGCTAACAATTTCTGACGTCATGCCCTCTTTTTCAATATGCTGATATACCTGCACATCATTTTCTATCGCACTCGGAACACTGCCCCAGAGTGACAATCCTACTTCTTCGTATGAGTCGCCGATAGAGGTCATCGGCCTTTGGAGAGTATTAAAAAGCAAGGGATAAATTTGTGAATTGAATGAATATCTTTTTGCTTTATCTAAATGTAAGTTGGCTTTCTTAGAAATCTCTTCTCCGCTTATTTCAGGCAAATAAGCAAGGATGTCCACGTCAACTTTTTGCGGTTCAGCAGGAATAGGGAAAAGCCAAAGGGAATCTTTAAGTGCCGCGGATAAGCCGATACTAATTAACATATTCTCTCGGCCCTTTTCATAATTGATAAAAGCTTGCTGACTGCTTTCAGCAGAAAAGTCCCAACGATTTTCAAAGGGGTCGGTCGGAGTAATAACCATGCCGTCGGCATAGATAGCTAATGGCGATAAAAAAATAAAAGCTCCGGCCAAGAAGTATAGCCCCGCTTTTATATATAGTTTGCTCATATATATGATGCTTAGTAAATGTTACCTTTATAGTATATATCCAATATGGAAAACATGGAAATGTGCTAAAATAATATAAAATCTCTCGTTTTTATTTCTTTGGGTTTTTTTGTGTTGCCTTTTATAACTCACGCCGAATACAGCTTTAGCCAAAATCAGGCTACTCCCTCAACCAACTCCGCATTTATCGATTTATAGTCTTTGATTGCTCCCAAATAAATTGAAACCAACTTTTCAACATAATAGCCAATGATTCATTCTCAATAAATGTTCCAAAAATATCACCGCTCAATGAACAGAAAGCAATATATGAATCCCAAATAACAATAATTGATTTTAATCTGATTAAACCCTCAGGACGAAGTCGTATTTCACGAAGATACTTTGCATCATCCTGAAAAGTTTCATGAGTGCCGCGCTCTTTACCCGGCCTCAAGGCTCGCAATTGTATTCTTCGTAACGTGCGACGCGAGTGAAAATCAATTAAAAAGTCTTCGCCAAGTTTTTGTATCATTTCTAATTCCGAGCCTGCGATTATAATTTCTTTATCATGCGCTAATAATGACATGCGAAACATTTTTCTCACTCCTTCGCGTCCATTAAAATATGATACTTGAGATTGTAGTGCAGGCTTGTATGAATCCAATGAATTAAAGATAGGCAACATTTCATTCAAATCAGCTTTGAGGCGACTAATTTCTTTTTCTTTTAATTCAAGCATCGTATTTAACTCACTGGGTGGATTAGCTTTTATTTTACGTCCATACTGAGCGCCTAGGTTAAAACACAAACCTTTTTCTTCTAGTTTTTTGACAATGTCATACGCATTAGTTCGAGTAAAACCGCAGGCGCGCGCAATAAGGCTGGCGGAATGCGGACCATTGGACACTAAAAAGACATAAGCTCTAGTTTCTTTGTCATCGAGCCCCGCTTTACTTAAAAATTCTTTAATTTTGTTCGGTATTTCTTGTTTCATAGAGAGAGTTGTCGAAAGTAGTACGACATATGTACATATTATTAGATTATTGGTACTTTGTCAATAAATAAAAGGAGGACAAAATGGATCTTTTACAATGTATAACAAATCATACTTCAATCCCCTACATATATTCATATCCAACAACCAGAGGTTATGAATCAGTAACAAATTTTGATATTTCTCAAGTTCAATTTTCGGAAAATATCAATCTTTATTTTCATATTCCTTTTTGCGGACAAAAATGTTCTTTTTGTGGGTATCTCACAACAGTACTCACTAAAGAAGCCGAATATGAAACATATGTAGAAGCTTTGATCAAGGAAATCAAAAATGCCACTCATCTTCACGGGAAACGAATTAACACTATTAACTTTGGCGGAGGAACACCGATGATGCTTTCAGAACTTCAACTTATTAGAATTATGGGACAAATCAAAGTTTCATTTCCTAATTTTTTGAATACTGCGACTGAAATCAGTATTGAAGCAACTCCTGAATCAATAACTACTGAAAAAACTGCTGTACTAAAAGCTTTGGGCTTTAACCGAATTAGTATAGGAATACAAACGCTCAATACTAACGAAATCAAAAGTATTAACAGACATAATTTCTCAGAGCAAACTCAAAACGCCATACAAATTATACAAACTAGCGGAATTGGAAACCTCTGTTGTGATTTAATGTATGGTTTACCGGGACAAGACTTAGATAGCTGGAAACAAACCGTTTTAGGCTTATTGGAATATAGACCGCACACAATTGAACTGTATAGAACAGTAAGTATTCCCAAAACTGGTTATTCTAAGAAAGCTTCTTATAAACTTTCGGATAAAGAAAAATATATTGCCTATGATTATGCTCGCGAACAATTACTAGCATCGGGGTATACACAAGATTCTCATCTTCGTTTTATTCTTCCAGGTGAAGGTTTTTACCAGCAACAAGTGAATGTCTTTAAAGGTGAGTCGTTATGTGGTTTTGGCGTCGGGGCTCGAACCTATGCAAACAATGTTCACTATCGAAATTGTTATGGAATAAATCAACATCGGCTAGCAATACAACGTTATATCAACGCGCAAGAGAATCACAAGTCAGCAGTTGAATCAGCAATTTTTCTTAACCAAGAAGAGAAACTAATCCGTTATATTATATATAATTTAGAGTTGCTTGATATTAAAAAAATTATGCAAATCTTTAATGTTGATATAACGAAAAAGTATAAGGAAATTTGGGATACGCTCGATACGCTTAGTCTTGTTACTATCACTCACGAAAACATTAGTCTCAGGTATCAGGCGGCATATTATCGCGATGCAATAGCCTACTGTTTCTTTTCAGATACCTTACAGAACAAAGAAGCTTATTACTATAACGGCCTAAACGGGATTGGAATATGAAAATAAAAAAACAAAAAATCGGAATTATTATTTTTGGTTTTTCTGGATCGGGAAAGTCATCAATTGCAAAGATGCTTGCCAAAAAACTAGACTTACGAGTTATTCATCCGTCGGGGATTTTACGAGATCTTATTAATAATAAAACGCCGAGAATCGATGGTTCAAAATCCGGACACGGTTTCTGGGAGAGGGCTACTGGAATTAAACTGTTTAAAGATCGTCTTAAAGCGAAAACACCGATTGATTTTAGTTGCGACAAAATTCTATTACGGGAATTTGAGAAGGGCGGCACTGTAATTGATTCATGGAGCCTGCCCTGGTTAACAAATACTGGAATAAAAATCTATCTTAAAGCCAGTTTAAAGAAACGCATTGAACGGGTTGCGCGCCGGAGTAAGGTGAAGCTTGATACTGCACGAAAAACTGTCTTATTAAAAGACAATGCTACACGATCGCTCTATCTAAGACACCATAATTTCGACATTGCTAAAGATACTAAAGTATTTCAGCTTATTATCTATACTGATAAACTTACTAAAGAGGAGGTTTTTACAAAAGCTTTATTTTTTATAAGAAAGCAATACTTGACCTAGTGTCAAAAATATGTTATTTTCAGCAATTAAATAATTGTAACTTAAAAACATTAAATATAAGGAGAAATCATTCAATGGATACAAATTCAGAATTACCACCAAACGATTTAAAGGTATTGGGCGAAGAGGAACTTAAAAAGATAAGAAACAATTGGAGGGATTTTTATCTTAGACAGCCCGTAGTAATTACCGAAGTTAACCCGAAAGAATTAATTGATCTCAAAGGACAGTTTTACGTTTGCGATGATGAACCGCTTTTTGCAGTTTATTTTCCAAAATCATGGAACCATGTCCACGATTTTTTACAAAACGTTGAGACTGCTACTGCGGTAGCGATCTTTGGTGAGAGCGGGCATGTTAATATCCAGGGAATTGGAAAAAATGATCAACGCTATAATTACAAAAGTGCCTGGGAAGAAATCTATCTCAGGGTTATGGGTTTCGATGCAAATCTTATTGAGTTCAAAATTAACCCTGAACATGAAATAAATATTGACACGGTAATCAAGAACAGTAACGAACTGACAATGAGGATTACTAACTGTCTTGAAAAATTGAATCAAATACCTGGTGTCAAAGCTGAAAAATATGAAGGTGACAATGGTGACAGCTTAATCGAAGTTGATATTCCAATGAGCGCTAAACATTTGCTTGATCCGGACAATGCAGGAGCAGATGTATATTGCGTGCATCTTACTACTGAAAACAAGGTTGATTTTGATCACTATGAAGACGGTGAAAGAAGTGCGGTTTTCGAGGAATGGATTAAAGGCGAAAAGGAAATAAAAACCTGGCAGCAACTTTATGATGGACTGCTTAAACTGGCAAATTCATATGCCGCGGTTATCGAAATAGTTTAACGAACGTACCTATTATGAACAATTAACAAAAGACCGAGCCAAAAGCTCGGTCTTGTTTTATTGCAGAATCCCCTTCGGAGATCTTACAAAAAGAACTATTTCCTTTCATAGCGGCCGTTATGCGGACCGCTGACTATTTCAACTTCATCAAAAGAAAGCTCACGATTTATCAGAACTATAGGTTGCTCATATCCGCCTTTGTATTTGCTGATCGGAATGATTGTACGTCCCCGGGCGCACACGAAATCGGCGACTTCCGCATCGGTATAGCGGCTGCGTCCCTCTTCCATGGCTTCACCAAGCTCCGTGCGACGTTTCTCATACTGAGCATGATCAGCAATGAATATGTCATTCGCTCGGTTTGGTTTTATTCGGAGCACGAAACGCATCTGATCAACTCCACGATAATGACCTGGTATATGAAGTAATTCAATAGCGGTTTCCGAAGTTGTTTCACCCATTCCGCACCAGCGAAAGCCCTCATACGCAATTTTTGGCACCTTGCCCTTGCGGGGGGTGTCCAAGGAGACCAGACGATAGCCGTCAGCTGAGAGCGCATAGCGATCAGCCGGTTCCAGCTCGTACGGATTTTCCTTTCCTTTCTTGATGCGTTCCGCTTCGCTATATTCCCCGAAGCAGAACAATGATCCGACAGACTCGGGGAATGGAATCGGCTGCGGCGCAACAAACATATCAATCTTTTGCGTCGGAATCAGATGTGACTTGATCGTCTGCAACACAACCTCTTCAAGATATATCTTAAATTCTTTCATAACCTCGACGGTTTTGAAAGCTTTCGGTTCATCGCCCTCCGGATCATATTGACGCCCGAGGTCATTGGTATGCACCAATAGCGGTGAGCGCAGGCGTGAATGAGTATGGGCCGTGAGAGAAAATTTCTTCCCAGACTCGCAATCACAACTGCCCGTATATTCAAGAAATATCTTTTTCTCGCGATGCAATTTGGAATTCACTTTTGAACCATTCATGAACATTTCGCGATCCCGCTGGTAATCGTCTCCGACATACAAGTAGAATGTCGGTCCCGATTCATCCTCATATACGTTAAGTTCTTTTTTCGGGATAACGATTTTGCTTACACCAGCGGTATCATTCCAGCGTCCACCGGGTATATGCCGCTGCACTCGACAGAACCACATCTTGAAATCGCGGCTACTGATCCACGAAATCATGCGGAACTTTTGGGCGCCGCTTCCATACTCATGGAATTCGACACTGATGCCCGGCACCTTCCAGTTGCGTTTTTCCAGCTCGCGAACAATTTGTTCGCAGCTAGAATCGAACGGGAATTGCCGTACACTGGGATACAAGAATTGTATCTCATTGCTCATTTCTCTTTGCTGATTTTGCTCGTCAGACGGTTTCCAGAACCGTCCTTGTTTCGCGCGCCATCCGGCGCGTTTCTTTCGAAGCTGTTGAAGACAGACGATCATACCTTGTTCAGGCCACTCCTCTTCTTTCCAAGCTGTTGGCTCGAGTGAAAATGTCACCGATCCGTCCAGCTTATCTGAAGTCGCGACCGCAAAGGGACCGTGATTGCCTTTTGGGACTACATTCTGAACAACTGCTTTAATAGTGTCCAGAACAGCACCTCCTTATTAATTTATTAAGAACTTCTACGCCCTCCGTAGTAGAGATTATCACTAATGCGATAATCCTTAAATACAGCATTTATTTTCTTCTTTGTCAAAGCGGAGGATCTATTCGTTTTCAAGAAGATTCCTGTGAAGAAGTGCAGGAGGCCGATATGAGTATCGGACGAAGCTAAACTTCGGTTTTTTATTTTACCAACTTCCGCCTCCGCCACCGCCAAAGCCTCCGCCGGAAAAGCCTCCACCACCGCTGCCGTCCGTGCTTGGAGCCGGAGCCAATGATGAAGAAAATGCTGAAGAGAAATCATTGAGCGAATTAGTAAAGATAATCGTGTTTAGATAGCCATTACCTATATACCAAGACGGTACGGCAGGCACTATCTGCATCTCTTGCATTGCTTTGGATAATTTTTTTGTTACACCAAAAACCATAGCATAAGGCAAGACTTCCATAAAAATATTTTCTTTTTCAAAAAATGGCTGACGATATTTTTCCGTTCCGCTAACAAATAATTTATAACCAAGAACCTGACGAAATACTTCGCGTCCCAATGCGCTGCGGCGCGGCATAATCAAGGCGGTCAAACCGACCAATAAACCAGCGCCAAAAATACCAGCCGCCAATCCTCCGAATAACGCGTACCAGAAACTCGTTGAACCCTCCAGCTCCCTGATTAAGATCATGAAAAACGTAAAGCCCGCAATCATCAAACCACTGGCAATTCCCCCATAGTGTTCTCGTACCTTGCTGGGACTTTCTATAAATAAACCTTTTTGAGTGACTGAATCATACAACTTGGCCTTTATAGAAGGAAGAGCTTTATATATTTTATTTTTAAGAGCTGATAAGAGTTTTTCTTTTTTAGATCCAAATATGGCCAATAACAAATCTTGTTCATAATCCAATAAATCCTTCTCACTTTTTACGCTACGCTCTAAACGATAATCTTTTTTACCGAATATATTTTTAGCCTCAATTTCCGTGATTGTCAGATAACCTCGTATTGCCAAATCAACAATCGTTGCGCTGATATCAACGGGGTGAACTTTTTCATCAAGCAATACGCCCATTTCTCCCGGACGCAATTTCATAGGCGGATCATACTCAGGAACAATGGGTTCATGAGCGCCAAAGATTGGACGACTAATAACCGATTGATTAGTATCATGCAAACTCTTTCGTTTGTAAAAATAATCTCGTCCCTTCTGCCACCATATTCTCATCATACTCGCCGCGGCAACTAATGTAATAATCACGGCGACGATAATCCCCGGCCAAAGATCTAGTGTGGGCGCGGGTGCCGGCTCTGAAACTGTTAAGACCGGAATAATTCCGCTCGGATATTCCGCTACCAGCGTCAGTCCTTCTCCTAAGCCGAGTGAACGTTTGCTTGCAAAGCGCGCGCCGTTACTTTCAATCGTCGACGCGCAAGCTTCATTTGAGCCGGTAAAACCGTTGTAGCAACGAGCGGCCGTAATACCCGTTCCATCAATCGCTAATTCAGCTGTAACATTTTCCAAAGGAGCCTCCCAGCCGCTACCCGTAACATTCCAATACAATTCGTCATGATTTTCGGTCGAGAGTAATACACCCGCGACCGCATATTTAATAACGTAGGTATAGAGTCCGCTAATTAAACGCTCGGGATCGCCGATTTTTATACGAAGCCCGTTGTCATCACGTAACACCTCATACGGGATATTTTGACGACCGTTCGTAACTCCTAAAATGCGCAGATCAGTGTAATGAATAGAACCGTCGTCTTTGTCATATTTCAGTGGTAAATCACGGTAAATGCCGTGCCTTTGCTCAAAAAAATCGATATGTATGGTTTCAGTGACTGCAAGGATTCCGTCGCTGTTAATATTCAAATTGCTGGAAAAAGTATGGACGGCAAAACCGTCCTTGGCATACAGCGCCACAGGCAGACAATAAGCTATTACACTCAAACCCAGGATTAATAGAATCTTCTTCATGCTTTTATTATAGTACTAATACTGATAATAAAAAACCGCTTACTATCGTTAAAAATTTTTTATTTTAGTTATATTGTTGACATTTTTGCATAAGTATGGGATATTACACGAAACAAACATTCAATAATCGAACATTAAAATAAAGGAGTTATAGTGAAAAACATTTGCGTATTAATTCTTACTCTCTGTTTTTTAGCAAGCACAAGTATCCACGGACAATGGACAAGCCTCAACAGCGGAACCCAAAAGGATTTGCACGGGGTTACATTCATTAACAGCCAAACTGGTTTTATGTGCGGCGAAGATATTATCCTTCGCACAACAAACGAAGGAGTAAGTTGGGATTCAATTTCTTCCAGCAATGGACAGACATTAAAAGCGATTATGTTTAACGGTAATAGTGGATATGCAACAGGAACCTTTACGTTCCTGGGAACATCCAATGGCGGTGCTTCATGGCGAGGCATCGGCAACCTGCCGTTGCTGGCATATTGGTGTGACCTGCGCTTTGCAGGAGAGGACATCTTCTTACTCGGCGGTGGAGGAATATTTAAGTATCACACATCTACCGGGGAATTAATCGCCCAATACGGCGATTATCGGAGCATTGAGAAAATATTTTGTTTTGATTCTGACACTGCGTTTGCCTGCGGATCGGAAGGTAAAATATATTCAAGTTTTAATGGAGGGACTAACTGGCAGATAAACTCAACCCCTTCTTCCTCCCATCTCAAAGACATTGTATTTGTCACACGAGACTTGGGATTTAGCTGCGGTGACGGAGATATACTGCGGACGCTTGATGGCGGGATTGAGTGGCATCTTATATATAGCTTACCCGCAACGCAACTTCGTAGTCTCATTCTCAATGATGGCATTCTCTACGCCTTCGGCGACAATGGAAGGATACTCATCAGCAGCGATTCCGGAGAAAACTGGGAACTCGGGTTTTCACCAACTAGCAATAATCTCTACAGAAGCTTTGCAATAAATTCTGTAATTTATATAGTAGGTGAAAACGGAACTCTATTACGCTCGGATAATCTTACTTCAATACAGCAAACCTCCACTCTTCCGAAAGGTTACTGGCTTGGACAAAACTATCCAAACCCCTTTAACCCGACGACAAAGATCGACTATTCTTTACCAACCTACAGCAAGGTAAGGATATCTATCTATGATGTGTCAGGAAGAGAAGTTGAAGTCTTGGTTGACAACAACCAGAGCGCCGGCAATCATTCGATTAAATTTTCAGGAAACAACCTATCCAGCGGAATATATTTTTATAAATTAGAAGCAGATAATTTTGCTGAGATAAAAAAAATGATCCTTATAAAATAAATGGCGATAAGCTTTAAAAAAAGCCCGGACAATGTTCGGGCTTTTTACGTTATAGAAACTATGTTCAATATTTTCGTTTGGCGTACAAAAGATACGTGACCATGATTATATTGAAGATGTAGTTGAGATACAAGGGATAATGCGTAATGCCGAGAGCAATGTCATCGATTACGATATAGATAAGCATCAATATTTCTCCGGAAATCCAAAAAAATAAAAAGAGCCAAGATAAATCGTCAGCTTTTTTTGATTGCCAGGTTTTAACAACTTGCGGAACAGCGCAGATAGCGAACAGGAACGCGCCGATCCACCCGATAAGTTCATGCATATTCTCAAGTATAGCATCACCATAGTCCTAAAACCACATCCTTGCCAAAACGCTCAATTGGAATATAATAGAGACATAATAATTCATTACCCGCACTCATATGCCAATAGAACAAGCGCCTGATATCAATAATATTCAAGAACAGCAGCAGGATTCCCTGCAGCAAAGAAAAGCAATGGAAGAATCGCTAACTAAGCAAGTAAAAGGAATCGACGAAGCAGCTCTTTTTGAAGAATTAACCGGCACCAAAGCACCGAACACTCCGGAAACGAACAATCCGATCAAGGCGAAGATTTTCCAGATTCTGCAAAAATGGGATAAAATCTACAAAGAAGCCGAGAAGAAAAATAATGAAAATAAAGATTTACCACGAAGCGGCGAGTATCAAATGATGGCCCCTGCAGAGCCCTATAACGAAGAAGAGGCCCAGGCAATCGCGCAGTTGGTTTTTGGTGAGGTCGGAAAAATAACGACTCTCTCTTTACAGGGAAAATTTAACGAAATACAAGCCGAAAAGGTGATCGACTTGATTGAACAAATCGACACGTATAAGAGCAAGCACGATTGGCACGCTGAGGAAATATGGTTTAAATTAAATATGAACCGGGAAGTACTTGAAGAAATCCTCAAATCTCTCTAAAAACCGAGTATTAGAAAAGACCGAGCCAAAAGCTCGGTCTTATTGTAATTTGACTTACATGTGTTCCTACGATACAATCACGTTATTATGTTTACGCTCAGCTACAAAAATACCAATTGGTGGCAGGTCTCTCATAAGACTATTTTTGAGCTGACCACTTTGCTGTAACAAATTCCTTTTATTTATTAGAACCAGGTAGCCGGCTCACAAGAGTCGGTTTTTTGTACATTAAAAGAAAGGAATTAAAGAGCATGGAGAACAACAAAGAAACTCCGCGAAACAGCATCACATCTGCGCACCAATATTATTCGCTTACCGAAGCGCGTAATAATGGGTCATCATCTATTGTAGCAATCGCCAAATGGCTGGAAGAATTTTTAGGACAGCCTCATGCGGCGCTGCAGGCAAAGGGCTATCATGGTTCAGTCTGTCCATTTACGCCGCGAGTTCTGGCTCATGAAACGGTTTCCATCGCCGCGCTACCAATCAATCCCGCAGCTAAATCGTTTACTGGATTATTGGAGAAGATCGTTGTTTCGAGCGCATCTGATTTCTTCAAAACGGAAGCAGTAATACCCGAAAACATCAGGCACCTTGCCTGTCTGCTGCTTATTGTTGAAGGAATTGAAACGTCAAAAGAAATGTGCGAACTATTTGTCAGTAAGATTCAAAAAAAACTTCAACCGGAATTTGTCGGCATGGGATTGTTGCTAAGCGAACTGCATCCGCATAGCGATGTTCCGTCGGTCCGAGCCGCCAATTTTTTCCCATCGCGTCCGCCCTTCCCTTTGTTTTTTATCAGACGACTTATCGCTGCCGACATACCGTATCTCCTGCGTCGTGATCGCTATGATCAAACAACCTACGATAAGATTTTCTCAGGCGTGCGTTTGCATTTCAGTGACGATGCTATTAGATCCGAAATGAAACGTTTAGGCAAAAAAGTCTAAACCAACAATCAAAAGACCGAAGCTTTGCTTCGGTCTTTTTAATAGTAGCAAGCTAATTCTTCACCGTAATCACTCCGTTATGTTGATCACTGATAATATGCGCGCAATATTTCGGCAATTCAATTTTATTATCTATCTCAATGTCTTTCGGATATGAGAAAAAAATCTGAGTCTTAAATTCCTTCTTTAATAATTCATTCTTAAATTGGCATTGATCAAGGTCGCCGGAAAAAATAACTAATTTAGCATCCTTTAAGCGTTCAAATAATTTCGAGTCGTAGTTATCGATATTCTTAAACAAAATTATCCGCTCAGAAAGATCATTAATTTTTTCCAATTCCTCAATAAACGTTGTCAACGATTAATACATTTTCGTTAACAGTATCGCCAATCTCTTTTTTAAATAATTCCTTAGCTTGTTCAAAAGCGGAAAATAAAACAACTTTTTCTCCGTTCTGGAATAGGTTGACCATGAGCTCAATACTAAAAAATGAAGATCCTGTTCCGGGCGCGCCCGAAATGAGCATTGGAAAATCTGCGTGAGTGAATGTTATTGGTTGGTCGTTGACGATGATGTTCATATGTTTACTTAATATTAATAACTTATATTTTATGAACCTCTAACATATTACCTTCGGAATCCTTAAATACAAACCAATCATGATAATCAACTTTTTTACGAGATATAATTTCGGCAAATTCAGAAACACGTTTTTGTTCGCCGTCAACGTCATCGGTGCCGAAAGCAGCGTAGTAGTTAGTACCAAAATCAGAATCGGATATCGTATCTCCGTCAACCACAGGATTATACAAACCTATTTTTACGTTTTTTAAATCAAAGACAACCATTCTGTCTCTTTCAATCTTAGTCGGTTCCATGCCTAAAAAACGAGAATAAAAAGCTTTAGCTCGCTCGATGTCTTTGACTTTGATGATGATATATCGTAAATCCATATAATTAATATATAATAGGGAAATTATTTCTTTGTAATTATTCTAAAGAGCCAATACATGACTCCCGCAATGACAAGCGACAAAATGCCGCTTACAATATTATACTTTAAAATCAAGTTACTAAGTGCCAGTTGGCAAAAAGCGATGATTAATTGAACAAAGCCAATAACCATTAAAACCAAAGTTAATCCTTTGGTTTCTTTACTGGAATCCTCTAAACTCTTTCTATTTCTTAAAACTGCCTTAATCTGCAACTTACTTATTAAAGCCTTTTCATCAACGCTCGTTCCAGCATGTTTTTCTAGTTGATCCAAAATATCATTATCTTCTTCTAAATATAATTTTCTCATACGATTAAATTATGCTCTATTATTATTTGTTACAGATAATATTAAAAAAACAACATGAACCCTATCGAAAATTCTGTAGGCGAGAAAAAAAATTTATTGCCAATTTTCTATTAATTTAGGAGTTTTATTATCGGGCTCGTAATCTTCAGGCTCAATTCTCCCAATATCGACAACTACTGGGATTTGAGCCAACATACCAGCTAAAACACAGGTTCCAGTTGGAAGAATTGAAAGAGCTTCAACTGAAAGTTTATCTAAATAGGAAATAGTTCTTTCAATAGCAATAATGTCATTATTGTTAATAAGCCTATGTAGAAAGTAATTATGAAGCTGAGAAATAATGGTCGAAGAAATATCCGACGGTCTTTGACTAGCAATAGTAAGAAAAATTCCAAATTTTCTTCCCTCTTTTATTATCTCCTCAAATGTCTCAAGTCTATAATCTTTCCAACTCTCTGTTTCTCTAACAGATTCTTTTGAAAGAATATTATGGGCTTCATCAATAATAATATTTAATGATTCTTTAGTGCTATTTTTTCTTTTTATTTTATGTTCGTTATATACTTTTCTAGAAAATAAGAGAGGTAATGTTTTTTTCATTTCTAGATTAACATCATAGAGGTTAATTACTATTAAATTGCTCTCTGCAAAAATATTTTTTTCTCTATTTTGAGTATCTAGTACTTTTTCAATATCACTTTTTTTACTTCTTAACTTATTAATAGCCGGAGCAATATGTTCATTTTGCGCCTTGTCTGTGTATACATCATAAATTAACTGGAGATACAGAAAATGAATAATTTTAGAAATTATGTCATTAGGAAATGTATACTCATTAGCCTGGGAGTAGATTTTAGTATTAAGAATTTGAGGTGGATGCTGAGAGAAAAAAGTATCATTGTTTCCAACAAAACGAAACCCTTGTGAGCTATTATGCCAATCAATATCATCAGTTAAATCTTCTTGAAATCCCGCATCATCTAACTTCTCCGGGAGAATAATTTTAATATAATCCAAAAGAGAATATGCTTTATTCTTATCTGACATCTTTAAAATATCTGCTATTCTCTTTTTTAAAGTATTCTTAAAATACTCTAACGGCTCTTCAGCTGAATGAACTTTTTTATAAAAATTTAACGAACGTGATATAAAAGGCTTTTGAGTCTTATCGGTTGCATCTGCCAGTATAGAAACTAACTCTAAACTAATCAAATCCTCCTCACTAAGGGGAAATTTTTCACGTTCATCGTTTTCCTCTATTTCTTTTGTTGATAAATTATAAACCTTTTTATTTTCGGTTATACATTTTTCATTCGAATATTCTCCATTAAAATCAAAAAGGATAAAATGTGCATTTTTATGAAATTTTTCCTTTTCTCTAAAGATCTCAAATAACTCTCTATAGATTTTCGCAAGCGTGTATGACTTTCCGCTGCCTGTATTGCCAAAAATTCCGATATGGCTGGCGAATAAACTATTAACTCCTATATTAATCTTTTGACCATTTTCAAGTGCTAGTGATCCTATTGTAAGTGGAATATCGCCCTTTTTACCTATAAAATCATGAACATTATCAAATTCATTATCATTCAGTAAAAAACATTCATTATCAACCAGTGGCATCTCCTTGATTCCCCTCTCAAAGGCTTCTTCGTTAAAGAATCCCAATAAGCTCACATTTAAAATCCTATTTATTTTTTGTTTGTCGTTAGTGTAATTTGTTTTATCTGAAAAATTTTTATCTTCTGTGGTATATTCCCCATCAACCTTGCAAACAATTTTAGTAAAACCTTTAATAATTTTTATATAGCCACCAACTGAAACATTCTTAAGAAGCGTTCCTCTGTATAAAAGGTGAGATGTATTCTTAACCTTATCAACCTTAACTCTTACTATTCTTCCATCAACGGAGATTACCTTTCCTATCTTAAAAATTGAATCTTCTAATATTTGCGCTTCATTATTCATATATTTTCTTATCGTCTCTTGTTTCTGTTTTTTCTAAAAGCACTCGAAAAAATCGATTATTAATATTTTCGAAATCGTATTCAAATTCATCAGATACCGTTCCATCTTCTTCGTTTTTTGCCGGCGGAGAAATAAACTTAATATTATTATTTTTTATTAGACAAGGATCAAATCGGCCCTCTATCTCTCTTATTGCATTTGACGTATGTCCGATAACATATATCATAAGAGTTGGATTAGAATTCGCTGCGCGTAGAGCAATATTCAAAATATGCTCATCAGCAAAAGAAAAACCGAGAGCAAATATAATAGTATTTTCCTTTTCCAGTTCATTTGAAAATATCCTCAAAAGATCATAATAGGTTTGGTTCAAAATGGTATCTCTAAACTTATCTTTATTTGGATTAACGATTGATAATTTTTCATATTCTAATAAAAATTTATCAATTTTTTCTTCATCAACAGTTAATTCACTGGCTTTAATTAACAGATTTTCTAAAGAATCTGATTCTTCAATATCAATAAAGCTACCCGAAGGAATATTTTTGTCCCTAACCACTTCCACTTGAGCTAAAAATGGAGAAAATAATATTCTTTCTTCTTCATCAAGCTGCCAAGTCAAAGATCCATGAATTTTCATTAAATTAAAAACTGGAATTTCAGAGGTATTATCATAATGCAGGCTTTTTTTAAATTGAGATTTTTTAAAATTACTTATATTATATACTGGATTAAATCTCCCACTAAAACCATCATTAGATTCAATACCTGTTTCTTCAAAAGACTTTTCAAAAAAAATATCAATATTTGTGGTGAAAATATTTACTTGTTTACTTAAAATAGTGCTTTTTCGTTTGAGCAAAATTGAATTGAATATTTTTAAAAATTCATTATAACTTTCTAGTACTTTATTGGATGCTGTGCTTTGTAGCAAGTTTAGATTTTTATTAATTACACCATCAAAGTAATATTTATATAAAGATGATTTAACTATCTTTTTAACATTATCATTCGTCGTGGTGCTTTTTTCTAGCTCAGTAAGTAGAAATTCGACCCTACCTAATGTTGGGAAATACGGATAAGACATGCCTGATCCAAAAAGAAAGTTTACGTTTCCATCTTGTAAAATATCTTTTAGTTCATTCATATTTAAAATTGATTCACTCATATAATTAGAAGCATAATTCAATTAGAAGAACCGATTCATTCAAATTTTAATAAAAAAATCGAGCACAAAGCTCGATCTTTTTGCACTCTAAACTAGAGTGTTAGGGTCGCTTGAAAAATCAAGCTTAATGCGGGAGGTAGTGGTCTCAATTACAACC
>CAYUIC010000005.1:0-2566 GCA_964444675.1 uncultured Gammaproteobacteria bacterium
CTATATATACGTATCTTTACTCTTATAAAGATGATATTAACATGATACCATAAAATATATAAATATGAAACAAAAGAGCCTGTCAATTATAGCCCTCATCATCTTCTATCTCACCCTCGGCTCTATCCTCGGCCTTAATTCTTTCGGTTACCTAGATCCGGACTTCGGATGGCATCTCAAAGTCGGCGAAAAAATCGCTGAAACCATGACGGTTCCTTCGGATCAACTATATATGTGGAGTCTCAGCGGACAAAACTGGGTTGACCATGAGTGGCTTTCCAATTTGTTGACCTTTGTCCTTTGGCAGCAAGGCGGCTATATCGCCATCTCGCTTTTTTTTATACTCTTGCCACTACTTGGCTTGATTTTGCTTAACCGTCACGTTTTTACACACTATTTAAAAACCGGACTTGAACAAAGTGTCTTCTGTGTTATTGAGCTTGGCGCACTCATGGGTTGTCTGCCGCACTTTGGCGTACGATTGCAAGAGTTTGCTTTTGTTTTTTTTATTATCCTACTCATACAACTTGATCGCTTTCGACTTGATGCAAAAATTAAATATATTGCTTGGCTACCGCTACTTCTATTTGTCTGGGCCTGCACTCATGGCAGTTATCTAATCGGTGTTGCGATTACTCTTGGCTGGTTCGCATATGAATTGATTTTATTGTTCTGGCCATGGCTCACCAAAAAACTTACTGAGCATTCTGTTTCCAAAAAACAAATTATCATTCTATCAAGCATAGTAATCCTTGGAGTGGGCGCAACGCTCATCACTCCGTACGGGACAAAACTTTACGCTTTCTTGAGCGACTATGCGAGCAACCGATATTACATGTCACATATTCAAGAATGGCGTAGCCCGTTTAAGCCCCCGTTCAGATATGATCAAATTATCTATAGCTTGCTTGTTGTAGTTTTTGCTTGTGGCGCAATGCTGTCGCTTAAAAAATTTCCAAAACTATGGCAAGGAGTTTTGCTTTTACTTCTATTACTTATGTCGGTCCGTTCCGTGCGGCACTTTCCGCTTTGGGTTGTTGTTTCTCTTTTGTTCGCCGTGCCGCTTATTATTTCACCGGCTTTTGCCAAGCGACGCCTACCGTATCCGCGTCTTAGTTACGCAATTATGTTGCTGGGCTTGGTTACTATTTCCTTTTCATCATTTTCCGCCACGGAATTCACAAACAAACCATTTACGTCCTACTGCAATAAATATCCTTGTGCCGCAGTCCAATTCTTGCGTGAACATCCGGAATATCACAAACTCCGTATTTTTAACCATTATGGTTGGGGTGGCTATATCATCGGAGTGTGGCCCGAGCAACGTCTCTTTATTGACGGGCGTCTACCTCAATATCCCTTTAATAACCGCACTATTTTAGAAGAATATAACGATTTTTTCAATAAAGATATGCTGGGCGACAAACTTGCCGAACATAACATTGAAATGGTCATTTTTAAACCCGCTGCCGATAACTATAAACCGGACTTTATCGAGCGCTATATATTAGGAAGAACCGAACGCCAATACAAGAACGAACTAATTGAATATCTTAATAATAATTCGGCGTCATGGACAGTCGTCTTTGAAGACGCGGTTGCGAAAATATGGATTAAGAAATAAATATGAAACAATCGCCATTTCTTTATTTTAAAAAACTTTTGCCCTGGTTTATTTTTGCCATTGCTTTGGTTTTGCTCCATTGGCGCTATGAGTTAAATGCCGATGAAGGAGTTATACTCAATTCTGCCTGGGATATTATCAACGGTCGTAAACTATATGTCGATACCTTTGAATTTATCGCCCCGGGCGGACCATACTTAATAGCCGGCTGGTGGCAGATTGTCGGAGCATCGTATGCTGGAGCCAGGGCTCTAAGTTTGGCTCTACTACTATCAGCCGCTTATGCTCTGTATTTAACAAGCAGTTTATTTAATATTAATCGTTGGCGCTTGCTAGCTCCGGCTTTGTTTATTCTGGTCTCTGTATTTTGGCAACCAATCAACCACAACACCTTTAATATAGTTGCGATTATTTGGGGCTTATATTTTATTTTTAAATATTTTAAAAAACCTACTCTTTTATCAAATGTATTCTTAAGCGGTTTTTGTTTCGGGATCAGCGTTCTTATGCTACAACATAAAGGACTAATCAGCGCGATTCTTGTCGGGCTTATAGTGGTTTTGCGAACTATTCATGATAAAAATTTTCTACACTCAGTTGGTGCATACATTGGTGGACTCATAATTCCGTTAATACCGTTATTCATGTTCTGGCCCCTGCAAGTTTTGTATAAAAATTTAATTTTATTCCCCGCATTAAGTTATCAGGCGGTTAATATGCTACCGCTTACTCTTTGGGCGGGAACTCTGGCCGCGCTTTTGTTGATTTTTGCCTTAAGTGCACGGGCCACAAAACCAGAAACAAAAGAATGTCTTTTTATGTTATGTATAGTAAGCGTATTTTTGCTTATTTCGAGCCTTGTGCGCCCTGATGGGAATCACGTGCTTTTGGCCGTTTCTCCTTTTTTTATCGGGCACGGATGAGGAAATTTCTCCAAATGAA
>CAYUIC010000005.1:2576-13418 GCA_964444675.1 uncultured Gammaproteobacteria bacterium
TTTAGCCCTATTTTTTGAAGCTTTTTTAACAAAAAAATTAGATTATACCCTTTGCTTGCTTTTATGGTGTGTAGGCATTATATTGGCTAGTCTACAAATGCCTATGTTTAGAAATTCGACTCGCCTGGTTATCAACCAGATTAACGCCAGTTGTCCGGGTTTTGGTACTATATACTCCGGCCCCTTTATGCCCAATATATATTTTGAAACCAAAAAAATTAATCCGACGCGTTATTCATTTTTAATTACCAAAATGAATACCAATGAACAATTTGTAGAAGCCGCTAATGATCTTAAAATAAAAGCACCTGATTGTATCGCTGTAAATTATGCCATCGTTGAAAAATTCGGTTATACTAAAAATAATCCTGTTGATACATTTATCAAAGAAAATTATACTCTGACTGGCACGATAGGAAATATTAATATTCTGAAAAAAAATACGTATGCGCGTTGATATTTGCATTCCTATATATAATGAAGAGCAAGTTATTAAACAAAGTGTTAAGCAAGTCATAGAGTTTTGTGAAAAGAATCTTGTCAGATATGATTGGCGGCTAGTTTTAGTAATCAATGGTTCAAGCGACCAATCAACCGAAATTGCCAAATCCCTATCTAAAGAAAATAATAAAATACATCTTGAAATTTTTCCCGAGGGGGGACGCGGTCGTGCTTTAAAACGCGCCTGGCTTAGTAGTAGCGCCGATATCGTCAGCTATATGGACGCTGACTTAGCAGTTAAATTGGAAGCGCTTACAACTCTCATTGATTCTGTCGCTGATGGTTCAGCTGATTTATCTATAGGTAATCGCTTTTTACCAGAATCAAAAGTCAGACGAAGTTTATTTAGAGAGATTCAATCACGAACTTACAGTTTACTCGCTCGGCTCATTCTGGGTCATACGCAAAAAGATTTGCAATGCGGCTTCAAGGCCATTAAAAGAGAGATTTTTCTTTCTCTTAAAGATAAAATACTTGATCCAATCTGGTTTTTTGATACTGAATTAATAATCTGGGCACAACATTTTAAATATCACATAGCGGAAATCCCCGTTGATTGGCACGACACCAGATTAGGTAAACGCCCTTCAAAGGTTCATTCATTTTTTGTAGCCATGGAATTTATCGGCCCACTACTTACATTACGAAAAAGAATAAAGCACTATAAATCATCTGTGTAGGGCTGTGATATACTAATATATATACCTATGGTTAACCCTCGTTTTATCAGACACAAGCCAGGCTACTGGCAAAACAGCAAGCCGATACTGCGCAATGCTCGTCCGGCGTTGCGTCGTATTCGCGAACATTCCAGCGCTTTGGGCTGGAAATCACTATTAGCCAACCCGACTGTCAGGAAATATCTACGTTACGCTGCTATTGGTTTTGTGGTATTTTGCGCCATTTTTTTCGCGTGGGCATCTTATGGTTTACCTGATCCAAACAAATTGATTACACGTGAAATCCCGCAAAGCACTAAAATATACGATCGCAGCGGGGAAACGATTCTCTATGAAATTTCTGGAGAAGAAAAACGTACTTTGGTAAAACTTGATCAGATTCCGCAAGTGGTTCGGGATGCGACAATTGCCATTGAAGACAAGAACTTTTATAAACATAAAGGCTTCAGCCTCTGGGCTATTTTCCGCACAGCGGTCACCAACGTTTTAAGGAGACAAAAAGCCGGTGGATCGACGCTTACCCAACAGTTTCTCAAAAACGCCGTCTTTACAAATGAAAAATTTTACACTCGCAAGGTCAAAGAATTAATTCTTGCCTATCGCATGGAAAAGAAATTTTCCAAAGATGAAATTTTACAGATGTACTTTAATGAAATTCCTTACGGTTCAAATGCTTATGGAGTCGAAGCCGCCAGTTTAAAATATTTTAACAAACACGTTCAAGATATTAGTTTGCCTGAAGCGGCAATTTTAGCAGCTATGGTGCAAAGCCCGAGTCGTTATTCTCCGTTCGGACCAAATAAAGATATTTTGATTTCACGTCAGCACTATGTACTTGATCTCATGGTTGAGCAAGACATGATTTCAAAAGACGAAGCGGAAAAAGCCAAGGAAGCCAAGCTCACTTTTAAAAATCCGTCCGACAATATTATCGCGCCACACTTTGTCTTGCATATCAAAGAAATGCTCGCGGAAAAATACGGAGAAAAAACCGTTGAGCAAGGCGGCTTAAAAATCATTACCACACTCGATACCTACAAACAACAAATTGCCGAGGAAGTTATTAAGAAAAAAGCCGAGGACAATGAAAAACGATTTAATGCGACCAATGCTGCGCTCGTTTCCATTGATCCTAAGACCGGACAAGTCTTGGCTATGGTCGGCTCCCGCGACTACTTTGACGAAGCCGTTGACGGACAGGTCAATGTTGCGCTGAAAGCCAGGCAACCGGGCTCATCCTTAAAACCAATTGTCTATGCTTCTGCTTTTACCAAGGGATATACTCCAAACACGATTCTCTATGACGTTGTCACCAACTTCGCCGCGTCAGGCAAGGCTTTTGAACCGCGTAACTACAACGGAAAAGAATACGGTCCGGTAACGATGAAAAAAGCCTTAGCCGGATCACTCAACGTTCCCGCGGTTAAGACACTATATTTAGCAGGATTGGATCATACTCTGGAAATAACCAAGAAGCTCGGCTATACCACCCTGGGCGACAAAGACCGCTTTGGTTTGTCATTGGTTTTGGGTGGAGGAGAAGTAACACTACTTGAACACACCAACGCCTACAGCGCTTTTGCTCGCGACGGCATCATGCGCGATCCGAGCTACATCTTAAAAGTTGAAGACCGCGACGGTAAAGTACTTGAAGAATATAAGGACAGCGAGCGTCGCGTCTTTGAACCAAATATCGCGCGAGAAATAAATTCTATTCTTTCTGACAATGGAGAGCGCGCCTATATTTTTGGTGGCAGTAATTTCTTAACCTTAGGTAATCGCCCGGTCGCTGCTAAAACCGGTACAACCAATAATAACCGCGATGCCTGGACTATGGGCTATACTCCTTCGCTCGTTACCGGTGTCTGGGTCGGCAATAATAACAACAAGGAAATGAAGGCCGGTTCGGATGGAAGTATTGTAGCTGCGCCAATCTGGAATGAGTACATGCGCCGCGTGCTTGGCACTGAAAATATTGAAAGCTTTGCCGCACCCTCTATCCCGGTAACCGGCAAAGCCGTTTTGGACGGACAAAGCGCGACTGCACAAAAAGTTAAAATTGATAAAGCTTCAGGTTTACTTGCTACAGAATTCACTCCTGAAAGCTTCATAGAAGAACGCAGTTATCAAACCGTGCATGACATTTTATACTACGTTGATAAAAATAATCCGACCGGTCCGGCTCCTAAAAATCCGGCCGCCGATCCACAATATAATCTTTGGGAAGGACGAGTTCAAGACTGGGCGAAGAAAAATAATATTGTCAGCGAAGAAGCTCCGACTGAAAAAGACAACCTACATATTCCTGAAAACGTTCCCGTTTTCAGCGTGCAGAATTTTTCCGAAGGACAAACAGTTAACAGTGACACTTTAAGCGTAAAGATTATTGCTTCAGCGCCACGCGGCATTGGTCGAGCGGATTATTATATTGATAATGCGATGCTCCTGAGCGTTGTAACCTATCCATACAATCTTGAGAATGCCTCAATCAACCATCTCTCAAGCGGCTTTCATGAATTAAAAATTAAAGTCTGTGATGATATAGACAATTGTTCGGAACAGAAATTTAATTTCAATTATAAACCTTCGAAAGTTCCAATAATAAATAATTTACGAAGATAATACAATTGATTATAAAAAAGCCGCCCATCAGGCGGCTTTTTTAAACTTCCTCACTCCACACTTTATTAATTATCTCGATAGCAAGTCGATTAATATCTTCGCGTGTTTGAGATATATTTTTTTGATATACCTGGTCAACTGGTATTCTTTTTGCAATCGCATCTTGCTTGTTTTCTTTAAAAACACCGGAAATACTGTGTTCTTTATAAACAGATGGGCTAATCCTGGGGGAGTAGGATCCTATTAATAATTTATGTTTTTTAAGTATTTTAAATTCATCTAAATAGTGTTTTTCTGGTTCTAGGGACCCAAGGCTTGCAATATCAAAATCAATCCCTGCGGCTTCGAGTTGTTCTGCCATCTTAGCCATACCCTCACCGCCACCTAAATATTCAGTAACAAATAATGCTTTACCTTCAATATGTTCTTGATAATTACTTAATATATTTTTTATATTTTCTTCTTTTTCCTCATTCCACCACATCCCCTTGCCCCCACCAATAAACAGAGTTTTTACAGACCCTCCAGTAACCTTGTCAAGCACTTTTTTAAATAGAAGCGTGGGTATTCGACCACTTGCGTCATCACCAATAATTGTTTTATATTCTCCTGTTTCTATTTGTTCCTTAAGTTGCTTTACGATAGAGGTGGCGTTCGCCTTCATATCTAAAACCTCACTAATATTATAGTGCTCTTGTTTGGAAGCACCAACCTTTTGACTTGTGTTCTCGGTTTGTGGAATAACTTCAATTCCCATAGCTAAAATACTATTTCTTAATCGGCATAATGATATACACAAAGCCCGGATCAGCCTCGTCCTTGATCACACAGGGCGTTTGGTCGTCTATCACCTCAAAGATCACTGAAGCGCCTGACACGGCCGCCAGGCCGTCTAAGACGTAACGATAGTTAAGTGTAATGGAAGCATCCTTGCCTGTAATAATCCCGGCAAGCTTGGTGTTGTGTTCACCGGCTTGTCCTGATGCTGAAGAAATTGATAATTCACCTTTGTGCGACAAGGCAAAAACAATATCATTCACTCCTGAGCGCGAGAAGAGTGATGCGGCCTTGACTGCTCGCACAACTTCATCCCGCACAATAGTGGCGCGACACTCGTGCTTCACGGGAATAATTTGGCGATAGTCCGGATACTGGCCGTCAATCAAGCGTGAAACCAATTCAGTTGCTCCCACCACAAACAAACATTGATTATCCGATGCATACATAAATACATCCTTGGCCTCATCGTCGCCGGATCTTTCATTGGAAATAATACGTACCAATTCCTGTAAGGTTTTAGCAGGTACAATTAGCTTTCTGTCACCCGAAAAACTTGATTCAATCTTGATCTTTTTTTCCGACAAACGATAGCTGTCTGTTCCGGCAATCAACAGCTCGTCACCCGAGCAGGAAAATAAAACTCCCGACAACTCCAAACGTGACTCATCGGCCGAAACCGAGAATAAAACCCTACCCAAAGCCTTTTTCAACTCATCGGTATTTATTTTTAAATGCTCAGTGCGCTCGATTACCGGTATCAAGGGGAATTCCTCAGCCGCCAAACCCTTTATTTTTGTTTCATAGCTTCCACAGCGAAGTTGCAACTCGGCATCAAGACGCTCAATCTCAACCTTGTCATTATCCAACAGATTCACATACTCCGAAATCAAACGGGCATCTACCGTAAAGTCCCCCTCAAGCTCAATCTTGCCGCGTACCACACTTGTAATACCGATTTCCAGGTTGGTGCTTATTAATTTAATAATTCCTTCGTGCGCCGAAAAAAGTATATTATTCAAAATTGGTAGGTTGGTATTTTTTTGTGCAATGTGATTGACGGCAAAGAGGCTGTCCTTGAGGTTTTTTTGTAGTGTTATTATTTTCATATATATTTAAATAAATAGTAACAATAAAGGACTGAAAACTGTGGGTAGTGAATATTTGTTAGTGAAAATAAGAATCTGCTGTGGATGAGGCTGTGAATAAAATCGGCATGCTTTGGTAATAACTTTTATTTTTTTGTTTATTTGTTTTTTTAAGCCATCTTTTCCCCTGTCTTATGAACAGCTGGGACACAGGTGTTCAACTGGTTTTCAACAGTTATTGGAAAAGCTGTTTTACTGATTATATTTGTTGTTTTAATTTTGAGTTGTGTTTTAGATCTTCATTTATTTTATTACAGGCGTGTATGGCAGTGGTGTGATTTCGGCCGCCCAACTCATGGCCAATAGCGGGGAAGGAGGCGTTGATTTCTTCGCGCAATAAATACATGGCGATTTGTCGCGGGAAAACCAATTCTTTTTTACGGCTCTTGCCGGTTAAGTCTTTAATATCAACGTCAAAGAATTTTGCCACCGCATCAATAACATGTTTGGCGGTAAGGTTTGTTTCCCTGAACTCAGCCAAGGTGCTTGAGAGAATACTCTTGGTGCTGTCGAGTGTGGGTTGCAGGTTATTGAATTCAAAATACGTAATGAGACGCGTCAGGGCGCCTTCTAATTCACGGATATTACTGTTTATATTAACTGCCAAGTAATGGAGAATGTCATCAGATAGCGGATAATTCTTTTCGTGGCATTTATTCTTTAAAATAGCCAGTTTTGTTTCGAAATCAGGCGCGGTAATATCCGCAATCATCCCCCACTCAAAGCGCGAGAGCAGTCGTTTTTCAAGCGCAGGGATGGCCTTAGGCGGTCTGTCTGAGGTTAACACAATTTGGCGGTTGGTTTGGTGAAGTTCATTAAAGGTATGGAAAAATTCTTCCTGAGTTCCGTCTTTACCGGCCATAAATTGCACGTCGTCAACCAAGAGCAAATCAACATTGCGATATTTTTCTTTTAATTGTTTGGCGCGACCGGAACGGACCTCGTTAATATAGTCGTTGGAAAACTTTTCCGAGGTGACGTATAAGATCTTGTCTGTTTTTTTGCAGAGTTCGTTGCCGATTGCTTGTATCAAGTGAGTTTTTCCAAGTCCGACTCCACCATAAATAAACAGCGGATTATAGGCCCGTCCTGGATTGGTCGCCACTGCTTGGCACGCGGCATAGGCCAATTCATTTCCTTTGCCCACAATAAAATTGGCAAAGGTGTAATACGCGTTTAATCCAAAGCGATTGAGTCCATTGGTTTTTGGTAATGATGTTTCAACTCGGGCGGGCGCAGTAGCGTGATCAGCGGAACGAGTTGGGGCTTTTTTACTTTCAATGCGATAAGAAATTTCTTTAATCGGTTCTTTGGTAATGTTTTTAAAAGCAGTCAGGATTTCTTGATAATATTTTTTTTGCAACCAGGCTTGGGTAAAAGTGTTGGGAACACAAATAATTACCCGGCCATCAACATAAGAGTCAATGAATGTATTTCTAAACCAAGTGGTGAAGCTGGCTTTTGATAAAGAAAGCTCAATTTCACCAAGGACGGCCTGCCAAAGTTGTTCGTGATCCATAGGAGAGGTTACAATAAAATCACGGCAATTATAGCAGGAACTTTTGTTTCAGTAAAAGGTCTTAGTTTGTTTATAAGCTGTTAATAACAAGTGGAAAGAGTTGATAATTGACGAAAGTCAGCAATAATGGTAGCTTTAGCATGTATAAATTTTAGACACTATGCCAAAACGAACATATCAGCCGAATGCTCGGCGCTCAAAAAAGAAACACGGTTTTAGAAAACGCATGCAGACCAAGGATGGCCGCACGGTTATTAAGCGCCGTAAAGCTAAGGGCCGCAAGCGTTTAACTGTGTAACATATGATTGCGAAATCGCGCCGCATACGGCTTACGCGCGATTTTGAGCGCGTTTTTGCTGTAAGGCAAAGCGTGCATGCCGCCTTTTTTAGAATCAAGATAGCACCCAACAAACTCGGCTATACCCGTTGTGCCGTAGTGGTAAGCGCTAAAGTCAGTAAGCGTGCTGTTGTAAGAAATCGTGTTCGGCGCCGCGCCTGGAGCGTTATTGCCCAATACATCGACACTCTGCCAAAAGGACTTGATATTGTTTTTATGGCAACACCCGATGCGGCTCGAGCGGATTTCGAAGCTATAAAAAAGGAATTAAAGCTTAATTTAAGCAAGCGAGTGTTATAACATGAATTATCTTGCATTACTCGTAAAACATGGGGCATTGCGTTTTATCCGTTTATATCAAAAAACCTTGTCCCTTGATCACAGTCCCCTGCAAAAGCTTTTTCCCTACGGCTATTGCCGTTTTCATCCAACTTGTTCAGAATATACATATCAGGCTGTTGCCAAATATGGAGTTCTCAAAGGTACCTGGCTTGGTTTGCAACGTTTGATTCGTTGCCATCCATGGAATCCGGGTGGAGAAGATCCTCTTAAATAACCACTATATATAATATGGCCAATATCTTTACCACTATCTTTTATCAGCCAATTCTTAATCTTTTGGTGTGGATTTATAATATTATCCCGGGCCATGATATTGGTTTAGCTATTATTGTATTGACCGTAATTGTAAAAATCGTCTTATATCCCCTTTCCAAGAAGTCTTTAGAGGGTCAGCGTTCCTTACAGACTCTGCAGCCCAAGCTTGATGAAATTAAAAAGAAGTTTGCCAATGACAAGGAAGCGCAAAGCCGCGCCATGATGGAGCTCTATAAGCAAGAAAAAGTAAATCCACTATCTTCTTGTTTACCTCTGTTAATTCAGCTGCCATTTTTCTGGGCAATTTTCAGAGTATTTAGAGATGAATTGTCCGGTAAGGCGGTTGTTCTGGTGTACTCTTTCATTAATAATCCCGGAATGTTAAATCCGGTAGCTTTTGGTTTTTTGGATTTTTCAAAGCCGCACATTGTTCTGGCAATTTTAGCCGGCGTATCGCAGTATGTACAAGCTAAGATGATGCCGAAGCAAGCTGCACCTGCTGCGGGCTCTACAGAGAACTCTATGATGTCGGCCATGAACAAGCAGATGCTTTATTTCATGCCCGCGTTAACCGTATTTATTTGTTTGAGCTTACCGAGTGGATTAGCATTCTATTGGTTTATCTCAACCCTCCTGACTATTGCTCAGCAGTGGTATATGTTTAGATCAATCAATAACAAGCAAATTCCGGGCACTCCAATTGAAGCGGAAATTGTTAAATAGTTTATAAAAAGAAAAATCTCCCGTACGGGGGATTTTTTTTGTAAATTAAAAGGCTCCAGCGGATCCCCTATTAATTTAAATTGATATGGGATTAGTGCTGAAGCCTATCCCAACGTAAATTGTTTTGCGATTTCTTCGCTGGGATGGTGTCTTTGGTCTTATTTACAAAGACGTTGCTATACCCCGAAGTACGGGTTATATCTTTAGCATGGGGCTAAAAGATATATCCTTTTTATTTTATTTTTGTTTTTAGATCGTATAAGGCCGATCACTAGTATCTACTTCAGTGATATAGAGAAGCATATTGTAAGAAAGATTTCTTACGGCGATGCTTCTTATTGGCAAAGAGCTGTTTATAATCTAAGTATATCATATTTTTGACAGATGGTCAATCATTATGAATTACTTAACAAATAACAAGTATTTTAATTTTATCAACAGATAAGTCTACAAATTAATAGACTTAAAGACTGGATTTATACACAGAAAACACAGGTTATCCACAACTTAAGTACATTAAACTGTGGACATAAATAAAAACAAAAACCGCCTTAGTGCTCTATGGGGACTATGGCGGTTATACTGAGGTCACGGTGGGATTCGAACCCACGTATGGCGGTTTTGCAAACCGCTGCCTTAGCCACTTGGCTACGCGACCAGTCTTCGATAATATACCAAGAATCATCGCCTAAAACAAGTAGCAGCGTGCCGGGGCACGCTGCTATGTTTGGACTTAATGATTAGAAAATTATTTTACGACAACGATCTCAGCATGTCGGACACCAAATTTGAGTGCGTCGCTTTTTTTAAGCATCCAGACGTCTACTCGGTTACCAAAACGTTTGCTCATTCTGTCGCGAACCACAAAAACTCTATCTCCGAAAAGTTCCGGAATCTTAATCTTAGTACCCATGGGTAAAAAGTTGGCAGCTACAGTATCTTCAATGCCGTGTTTGCAAACATTAAATCCATTCGCTGTTGTACAGGGATCTCCGTCAGTCTGGGCAGCTTCAGAGTTATAAGCGGTCATACTGACCTTGCGTGACGAAACCGGCGTATTAGCCTGTGAATCAATGGGTTTTTTAACTTCTGGCGTATTTTCTGGAACCAAGGTGAAATCAATCGCGTTTTCGGTATTGTCATCGGCCGACAAGCGTTCAACGCGCTTGATTGAAGATTCTGGCTTTTTAATGACACTGATTCGCGTATTTACAAGCGGTGTATCAGAAGATGTATCCATAGCAGCTTGAACTGGAAACACAATAAAGTTGTGCAAGAGGGAAGCGACAATCAGAGCCACAATAAATGGTCGGGTTTTTTTAAATAAATGTGATTTGGCAGAAAATAAATTCATACAATGTTTCTTCAAAATAAAAACCCCACTTAACATAAGGGGGAATTTGTGGCAATACTTTATCATATTTACCGATTTAAGTCAATGGTAGTCTAGACAAAAGTTTTCCTTAGAATATTAAAAAATGTTTAATATTGGCCAATCTTTTTGAAAAATCTAAAATAACCCCAATAAATTCAATAAAAACATAATCAAGGTCGATTTTTTGTTCATTGGCATAAAGCCTCCGAGCTCGCGCCATAGCTTTTTTCTTGGCATGACTCAGCTGATCTTCCGGGTTAATACTGTCGACTACAACTGTTTTGATTTCAATAAGGTATGTATATTGGTTTTTTTGTGCAATAAGGTCGATTTCACAATGTTGAATTCGATAATTCTCGAATATAACGAAATAGCCCAACTTAGATAGATGGTTTTTAGCAATATTTTGACCAATATTAGCTATTTTTTGATTATGTTTCATGTAGAACATTTACTATAGTTCTATATAAAACAAAACCCCTTTAAAAGGGGTTTTGTAATAAGAGGGTTGATTAACTGGGTAAGTACTTTTTGACCTCAGCGCTTTGAGAACGATCTTTGCG
>CAYUIC010000005.1:13428-36694 GCA_964444675.1 uncultured Gammaproteobacteria bacterium
TGTAATAAGGCTTTGATTGAGAAGATTATGCCAATAATCCAGGCAATATCAATTAAGATCCAAAAGCCAAACCAGGCTCGAGCTCGCAGAATTGGCACAATCTGACTGTCCAAAAACCAAAAATATAGTAAAACAATCGCGTTGGTAATAAGAATCGGACTTATTTTACGCAGTATTGAGCGCTGTGGTTGCCACTGAGCAATAAAGAAATTATAGCGAGCGGCTATGCCAATGACAAAGAGTATCGCGGCAATGATTAAAACAATCATTAAGCCTTTATTGGTTAATACTTCTGGTCGTGCATTGAACCAAAAGGAAAGCGTCAGTAATTCGTTCATATTAGTTATTAGTAAAAATAAGGCCAAAATGAAAGGGTCCTGGTTTAAACTCGTCGGCCAGTTCGAGTTGCAGGAGTTTTGCTGTATCAAGGATGATTTCCTTACTTAAGCGGCGTTCAGGTGTCGGTCCTAAGGGGTGAATTATGTTTTTTAACCAATCTATTACTACAATCATTCCGTCTTGCTTGGTTAATCGTTTAGCTTCAGAAAGCATAGTAAGAGTATCAGTGGATTGGTGCAAGGTATTGATCAAAAAGGAGCGGTCCATGGTTTGATCGTCAATTTCGACTCCATGTAAGAGATCAAGGTTGCCATGAATCGGGCTAATTGAAGAGAGCTTATGATGTTTAATCTCTCGCTGCAGCTGGTCAATAATCGATGGTATGAGATCAACTGCGAAAACTCGGCCCTTATCTCCAACTAAGTTGCTTAGTCCATAGAGAAAGAACAGGGAATTGCCACAACCTAAATCAGCTGCGATATGTCCCGGCTGTATATTGGCTTTCTCAAATATATGATCAAAAGCCAGTAAGGAGCTTTTTGTGGGAATGTGTTTCATAGACAGGTAATAAACAGCTTATCCACAAACATTTTTTATTTAATATTAGCTATTTTTGAATTTTGTGGACCATAAGGGACTTGAACCCTTGGCCTCTTCCATGCCATGGAAGCGCTCTACCAGCTGAGCTAATGGCCCAAAAATATTTTTCACCGATATCTTAAACAACTTGGACGAACAATAAGAATATACCTTATGCTCGCAAATATTGCAATGGTTTTTGCGCTTCCGGAGGGAATCGGACCCCCATTTTATCCTTAGGACGGATTTGTTCTATCCATTGAACTACGGAAGCAATATACATACTATAGCTAACTCTTGGATAATCAACAATTCTTGTTTATTTTGCTACACTGTAAGTGTCTTACTAACTCTCTCTATTATTATGTTTAACAAAAATGGCGCGGCCGGCAAAGACGGCATTGAAACTATTATCGGACCTTCGGTAAAAATCGAAGGAAATTTTGTGTGCCAAGGAGGGATTATCATTGAAGGTGAAGTAAAAGGAACCGTAAAAACGGCCAGCTATTTGGAAGTGGGAGAAAAGGCCGTGGTCATAGCGGATGTTGTTGCCAAAGATGCAAAAGTAAGTGGAGAGTTGCGGGGCAATATCAAGGTAGACGGTTTTTTTGAGGTCACTTCATCAGCTAAATTATTCGGAGACATTGAGGCAGCTTTTGTTTCAATTGCGCGCGGCGCGGTAGTTAAAGGCAAGTGTTCAATTTTGGGCACTGAACCCAAGGCCGCCAAGACTCAAAAAACAAAAGAAGAAATCGTGAACAACAATGAATAACGTCTATGTCTATGATCAAGAACTCGGCTCACGACGTTATCAGAAATTATTAGAACGACTGGAAACACGTCTTACCGATCTTGGGATTAGCGGAAAAATTTATCGGCTTGGCCCAATGACGCGCCTGGAAGAGATGATGCGCGCCGAGCTTATTAAAAAGCCAAAGACAATCGTCGCCGTTGGTGGCGATGCGTTAACAAGTAAAATCGCCGGTTTGATGACCGGTTCAGATATTCCTTTGGCAGTTGTGCCAATCGGCAGAAATATGATTGCCGATGCGTTTGGCGTTAATTTGGAAAATGCATGTAAAGTATTGGCGGCGCGACGCATCGTATCGCTTGATGTTGGTAGAATTGATGAGCAGCATTCATTTATTTGTCGCGCACTGATCAACGCGAATAATCCAACTCTTATACTTGATAATAATTTAACCGTACGTGCTGAGGGCAGGGTATTGATTGAAGCAATTAATGTTTCAGGAGACGAATACGGTTACCGGGGGCCTCATCCAAAATCAGATGACAAGCAATTGAATATATGTATTTTAAAAACTGAAAGTGGAATTTTACGAAAAGAAATTTCTCAATCTGTCTTTGTTTGCAAACATGTAGAAATAGTAAATGGCGCAACTGACATTGAATTAGACGGTTCATACAAATTACCCTCGATTCGCAACATTGATCTGCATCCAAAAAGTCTAACAGCAATAGTGGGACGCGAACGATCGTTTTGAAAAAACAAAAAGTCACCGAAGGTGACTTTTTTAAATGTTACAAACTATTTTATAATTTTAAAGGTTTTGGAAAGAACAGCGTGTCCCGGTGCAGCGCACATACTTTCAGATCGAATTCAGCCTGATCCAATTCAGTGAGGCGATCTGTTGCTTTAACGGTTACAATGTGTCTTACATGGTTAAGTTTATTTGCAAAATGCATTGCTGCTACCATTGATGGAGCGGGACCTGCGCCAATGATTGCCAAACGTATTTCTTCTTTTTTCCCGTTGTCACTTTTTGTTAAGCCGCTGAAAACATTAATTGCACTTTCGACAGCTTCAGTTTGATGAATTCGTATATCATAGAATGTTTGTTTTTCAATAGCTTCAGAAATACCGTCTAACTCTGTGCTATACAAGACTTCATCTTCGTTGTGGTTGTTACTCATTTTGAACCTTTCTTTTTTGGGAGTTTTTGGGAAAATATTTAAATGAACCTTTTGTAGTATATTCTCTTGCTTAGCATCTGTCAAGACAAAGCTCTTGAAATATTAGCGAATTATTGTTACACTGTGATAACAATTAATTACAACACTATGCCATTAATTCCAACAGTTATAGAGAAAAACGGTCAATACGAGCGCGCTTATGATATTTACTCACGTCTGTTAAAAGACAGAATCATCTTTTTGGGCGAGCCGGTAACAGATCATGTTGCCAACATCATTATTGCCCAATTTTTATTTTTAGACGCTGAAAGCAAAGATAAAGATATTAAGTTCTATATAAATACACCGGGCGGATCAGTCACGGCGGGTTTGGCAATTTATGACACGATGCAGTATGTGCGCGCCGATGTTTCTACAATCTGTGTTGGTTTGGCAGCTTCAATGGGTGCGACCCTATTAGCCGCCGGCGCTCCGGGAAAACGCTTGGCTTTGCCTAATTCAGAAATTATGATTCACCAAGTGATGGGCGGTTTCGAAGGGCAGGCTTCTGACATTAAGATTCGCTCCGAACATATTTTGCGCATAAAAGATAAATTAAATAAAATTTTGTCTAAACATACCGGACAATCAATTTGAGTAATTGAAAAAGATACGGACCGCGATAGATTTATGACAACTGAAGAAGCCAGAAAGTACGGCATCATCGATAAAGTTATCGCGCGCTAAGTCTAAAATGCAATAAACCCGCCAAGGAATTTTTTCCAAGGCGGGTTTTATGTTATAAAATTTGGTATCTTAGCAAAGCTTTGTTCACCCCGATTTCAATGTCAGTGTCGTTGTACACATTTCCATATTTGAATTTACGCCTCAAGAAACTGATGACAAAGAGCAGGGCATTGTCTTTACCTATTTTTTCTTTTAAGGCGTCAAACATGTTCTTAGGATAATCTGTGTCATCACTCTCATAGGTTTCCATAATGCGTGCCGCTTCATGTAGGGCATGAATATCCGTATTGCATTTTTCAAGGATTTGTTTTTCAAGAAGCCTTTTCTTTTCGTCAACTATTTCCTTAATGTCAATTTCAACGCCAGCTTCCTTTAGGGCAAACATTGCGTTAGCATATTCTGCTTTGGCAGGATGTAAAGTTAAAACAAAATCTCTGATTGATTTGAATTCATTATAATTGCGGCAAGCTGCTGCTACAACATCATCAGATAAGTGATTTGAATCCCTGCCCATACTGTTCCAAATATCAAACAACAGGGGCTCTGTAATAAATAAAAGTTTGGTTAACATTGTAGCTGATCTCCAAGCCTGAAAAATTCTGGATACAGGCAGGGCGCTTCCGGCATATACACATACTTCACCATCTTCTTTTTCAAAGCCGAAGCACAGAGTTTCTTTGTTATCTTTCATGCAATATCCCACGAACGGAGTAATAGTTACTTTATTTGTCTCATGCGACTTTGTATCAGCGATTCTTTGCACAAGCGGATTGATTTTTATGAGCTGTGTTACTTTGAGCTTGTTCATTAATTTTCCTTTGCTATGATGCTATATTTAATTGTTATATGTGCGATTTAATATAGAATAATACCAATTTATATTGACTTTGTCAATGAGCACAGTCTTTAATTGACAAAATCCCTATATTGGGATAGAATTCTGTCATTGTCTATTTATTTCCAAATATCAGTATGGCCAAAATTATAAAAAAGAAGAAGCTCGGAACTCCGAAAGCGGCTTCAACCAAAACTCTCGATGAGATTAAGAACGAGCTTAAGCCCGGTATGAGCATCCGTATTTATCAAAAGATTAAAGAACTTAATCCTAAAGGTGAAGAAAAGGAACGTTTGCAGTATTTTGACGGACTTGTTATTGCCAGAAAGCACGGCAAGGAAAAGGGCGCCACTATTACGGTTCGCAAAGTTTCTGACGGAGTCGGAGTAGAAAAGATTTATCCTTTGAATCTTCCGACCATTGCCAAGATTGAAATTATGAAGCAGGCCGAGGTGCGGCGTGCTAAACTCTACTATCTGAGACGCGGTTACAATAAGCGTCTCAAGGAAACAAAATTAGCTTAGTTCGTACTAAGCTAATTTTTTACCCGGAGGATTTTTTACATTATAATGGAATAGCGCATGCGGATATGGTGAAATTGGTAGACACGCAAGCTTGAGGGGCTTGTGGGGGCAACCCTGTGGGAGTTCAAGTCTCCCTATCCGCACAAAGAATATGAACCAAACAGAAATCATCTCGCATATTATCGAAGAGTTAAAAGTCGAGTTTGCTGATGAGGCTTCGGGACACGATTGGTGGCATATTCTTCGCGTCTATAATACTGCCAAGCATATTGCAGAGGAAGAAAAAGCTGATATGTTTGTGGTGGAACTTGGCGCGCTCTTGCATGACATCGCTGATTGGAAATTTCATGATGGCGATGAAAGTGTCGGACCGGCAAAAGCTAAAGCGTTATTAGAGAAATATAATGTTTCTGCGGATGTTATTTCCCATGTGCAAGATATTATTAAAACAATTTCTTTTAAAGGAGCTGATGTAGCGAATGAAATAAAAACTTTAGAAGGTAAAATTGTGCAAGATGCCGATCGTTTGGACGCGATTGGGGCCATTGGGGTTGCTCGAGCATTTGCTTACGGAGGATTTATGAAACGAGCAATGCATAATCCCGATGTTGCCGCAGTTGCGCATCAAGACAAAGCAAGTTATTATAAGAATCAATCAACGACCATTAATCATTTCTACGAAAAGCTTTTATTGCTTAAAGATAGAATGAATACTGGTACCGGGAAAATAATAGCCGAAGAACGACACAAGTTTTTAGAAGAATATTTACAACGTTTCTTAGAAGAGTGGGAAGGAAAGAAGTAAGAGGAAGTTTACAATTTATTTGGGCGCATGGCTCAGTTGGTTAGAGCGTCTCGTTTACACCGAGAAGGTCCAAGGTTCGAATCCTTGTGCGCCCACAAAATTCAAAACCCCGTAATAGTATTACGGGGTTTTGTTATGTATAGAACATTTTATAATGAACCAAGGTAAGCCTCAATGATTACGGCGATGTGCTCCCAGGTCAATGTGCTGCCAATGTTGCGACAACCACCAACAATATCAGAACCGTTCCAAGCTTCGCGGCCCTCAGCTTTATTTAATTCCGCATACAGTTCGCTGACCGGGAAAGCACTGAAACGTGAATTGGTGCCAATAGTGTAATTGAAGCTGCCATCGGCTTTTTCGGCAAGCAGGGCGATATAGCCCTTCATGCCTTCTGAAAAAAGTTTCGAACGCGCGTCGCTGCCTATCTCTTTATAGATAACAAAGCCATAGCTTGATTTGTGTAAAATCTCATGCCTTGTATCAAGCGGTGCTTCTTCCGCATTGCCCATACTGAAAGCATCAAGTCGGGACAGGGTTGCCTCAAGATTTTGTCGAAGCATAACCTCATCCGCATCAGCCAGTTTGCCGGATTCTCTGAGATCCGTGTAGGCGCCGAAAACCCATTTATGATTTCGCATCAGGTTTTCGTTGACGTGCATCGGGAATGCTCCGGCAGTTATATCCAGGCGGTCAACCAACTCAAGTAAGCGGTTGACATGGGCCAGACTTGCGTAACCTTCAAAGCGGATGTGGTTTTTAAAAAGCCACAGCGCCAATGCAGTGTCTTGATCCGTATCATTAATGAAGATGTGGACGTCATCGCCATGTAGCTTCAAGCGTTCAGGCAAGCCGCCTTTAATGGCGTAATAGACTTGCTTTGAAGTACTCATGGTTGCTTCACGAACAACATTGTCATGATGATCAAAATTAATGTGATTTGTTTTTGAATCCATGCGCGGTCCGCCGGTTACAATTCCATCTAAAGCAATTGAATTGTTCGGTGTATTGTTCAGAAATTCTTCCCATGACATTGTTTGTCTGGGAAGAATATGTATTGTTAAAGTGCTCATCACTCTCCTTTTGTTTTATTAATAGAGAACTATAGCCTGAGCGGATTTATAAGTCAATTAACTCTTGACAAAGTATATTTTTTATGTTAAATTCCAAAATTAATAATTCGTACATTTCTAAATTTAATACAATTAATAATGGAAAAACAAAGCGGTCCGCTCCCTATTACAGGTTTTATTATACTCGACAGTTTTCCGGATCAATGGAAGCTTTTTTCCGAGCAGCATACTACTCAGTTGACGACCTTTGGCATCATAGAATACGAAGGAAAAAAAGTGAAAGTTGAAATAGAAATTAAGAAAGCCAACACTGCAATCATTGACTTTAATGATCCATCGATAGCATGGTTGAGTAATATGCCAGAAGCTGGAGCCCGGGGTTATATCAGAATTTATCGCTTTATGCGGAATATGATAGAGGGGGGAAATTGGGTATTAATCGGCTTCATAAAAGGAAAAAATAATATTCCGGTAACAATCGTTCATTATGCTGCGCTTGAAAAGACAGTATATTCTCAAAAGCTTATTGGTGAAGAAGATACATCTTTCGCAGGATTTTCATTAAACTAAGTAAGTTGCACTACGCAGCTTGGCCCGTTCATATGAGCGGGTTTTTTATTCCTCAAAACTCACCGTCTTTCTAAAACCAACTCGATCACGCGCAATTTTTTCTGTATTAAATAATAAGCCGCTCGTTATCGTATATTCCCCATAACGATTATTAACCAAGTCCATGGCGCGACTGAGGTTTTTTGTTTTTACTCGATTTGAAAACAGCCCGAGCTGATCCGATACCGGATGCAGCTTTGTTAGAGTGACGGCCATCATCCGTACGGGTCCTTCTAATGTTGCTTCAGTTAAGAAATCATACAGTGGAGCCAAGAACTCATGCGTGGTGAAAAAGTTATCTTCGGCATGAATTGTTTTAGTCAGATGACCCTCTCCCATGTAATCAAGGTAGAGAGTTGCGCTTTTAGCTTCTAATTCAAGATTGCGCAAACGGCGTCCGGATTTCTCGCACAATTTTGCCAGTACGGTCCTAAGGTAATTTTTTTCAAGAGTCCGTTTGGCCAAGCAATATGAATGCCCGATTGACTTAGGAACCTTAATGCCGTTTTCTATTTTTGTTATTTCTTTACCATTAACATTGCACCACAAGTAGTAGCCATAGGATCCGAGTTGATGTTTAATAAAGACCGGATCAACCTGTTTTAATTCAAGTAGAGTTTGAATACCAAGAAGACGTAGACGTAGGGACATAGCGCGACCAATGCCCCAGGCCTCAGTTAATTCTCTATCTAAGTAAGTCTCAAGATTATCTTTGCTTATAATTACTAAACCATTTTTTGGGGCAATATCACCGGCAAATTTAGCCAAGAATTTTGTATAAGAGATCCCTATAGAACATTTTAACCATTCGCCCACTTCGTTTTTTATTCTTTCTTTTAGCTCAAGGCCAATAAGCTCCGCTTCTTTTAAGTTTTTGACCCAGCCTGTCAGATCAAGAAACGCCTCATCAATTGAATACGGCTCTAAACAATCTGAATACTCAGACATGATTTTAAAAATGCGTTTAGTAACGCAGCGATACTTAGCGGGTTCGTTTTCAACAAAAACGACGTCGGGACAAAGCTCTCGCGCAAGCTTTACTCCGACGCCGACTTTGATACCTTTAGCCTTAGCCTCAGTTGAGGAAGCAATAATTGCTCCATTAGGAGAAAGATACGCGCAAATTGCCACCGGCTTGCCACGCAAAAAAGGATTGGCTTGTTGTTCGACCGAGGCAAAGTATGAATTCATGTCCAAATGAAGGACAATCTTATCCTTCATTGTAGAGTTCTTTCATTCTCCAAGAAAGATCCCGGGTAGAAAACGCTAAACGGAAGAAGTTGGCATTATCCGATACGCTAAAATAGTAGATTTGACCCTCGCCTTGCTTTTCATGATGTACAAGATTGACCTTTTCTACGCGGTAGGTCTTTTTACGCCATTTAAAGAAAGAGGGAACTACCTGTGACTTATAAAATTTAACCAATACTTCGATTGGCTCGTTTACTTGTGCGTGCATATGAGTCGCGTTAATTAATTACCTTTTCAGTATATCTCATCTAAATTATTTTGTCAAGTGACTTGAACATACTTGACAAATTCTGTGGCTATGATATGATTATCATATAGAAATATGCATATAATCCAACAAAAACTTTTGAAATTAGCCTCGACTATGAACCTGGCAAGCGTCGGGTTACGTAAACTCGGGCAGCTCATTGGCGAGAGTCATCCACAGAAAGTAAAACATCATCTTGAACAACTGGAGAAAAAGGGATTGTTAACGGTCGCCAGAAGCGGAGATATTGAACCGACCAAAACACTTAAGACTAAAGGTCTTAGTTTATTTTCCTTACCGATTCTTGGAACCGCAAATTGCGGTCCGGCTGATATATTTGCCGAAGAAAATTGTGAAGGCTATTTAAAGGTTTCTCCTAAAACCATCGGACGCTCCAAGCCCGAAGGTTTATTTGTTATTAAGGCGGTTGGTGATTCAATGAATAAAGCTAAAGCAGTGCCGGGCGGTCCGATTAATAATCATGACTATGTTGTAATTGATACCAGCAAGCGCGCTCCGCAAAATGGCGATTATGTTTTATCAATTATTGATGACATGGCGAACATCAAGCGTTTTTATTTTGATAAAGCCAATGAGCAAATCGCTTTGGTTTCTGAATCAACGCTGCCGATTGAACCGATTTATATTCATCATACTGACGCAGTACATTATTTAGTGAACGGACAAGTCTTACGCGTGATTAAACAACCGAAAATATAATATGAAATATTAAAAAAGACGGGGTATGACCTCGTCCTTTTTGTTTTTATCTGTCCGGGATGCAATTTTTTAGCTTATATAATGTTTGCCTGAATTCGTAAGCTTTAATTTTATTAAAATCATTTTCTGGATAAAGTTTAAGCTCTTTGCCTTTTGCAAAATATACTTCACGTAAAGAAATAAAATCTTCTTTAGTGATTTTTTTACTCTCAAAGGCTTCTATTATTTGCGGGCAAACCGTAATAATCAATGTGTCTGCGTCGGGACAAATAGCTAATGCAGCTATTAGTTCGTTCATGATAATCTCCTTTGCAATGAACTGATTGTATTTGTTTTATACCTAAAGCTTTTGTTTGTCAAATGCTTTAGCTTGAAAAAAAAGGCTAAGCATCATACACTGCTTTTATGAAGCATCTAAGCAAATCAGAAAAAGATACGGCTCGCCTGGCGCATGACTTTGTGCAAGGCCTGAAAAGCGGCCAAAGCGCCGGCTTGATAGGCGATTTAGGTGCCGGTAAAACCGCCTTTGTTAAGGGCGTAGCAGCAGCGCTCGGGATCAAACAAACAGTTAATAGTCCGACTTTTGTCTTAATGAGAGTATATTCAGTAAAAAAGCATCCGGTGATTAAACACTTGGTTCATGTTGATGCGTACAGAATCCACAAAGCCTCGTCATTGACGGCTATTGGACTAAGTGATTATATTAAGGATCCGACAGCCTTGGTTTTAATTGAGTGGGCTGACCGGGTACAGGAGATTTTACCGCCTCAGGCTACTATGATACGATTTAAGCATCTTAAAGAATTTACTCGCGAAATATCATATTAATATGAGCGCAGAAAAACTACCAGAATCTCAAGAAGATATCGATAGGATGAATCGCGATATTGCCGAAGCGCATATCGTTTCCATGCTTGACCACTATAGGAGGGTTAATGAAGGAGCTAATGCTATTATTGGTTTAGTTAATTTTTCCGAACTTGATGATCGTTTGGTAAACTATTTTTTTCATGACCAAGGAAAAGAAAAACCTGAGAATGAAAAGTTTGCTTTAAAGATGTTGAAGGTTTACTCTGATCCGAACATGGCACGAGAAGAAGGAGAACGTCAAACTAAAGCGCGAGAAATACTTTTGAAAAATCCCATTGAAGGAGTTAATGTCCCGGAAGTTTATTTTTGCGATACTGTGCCTGTTTTATCTGAGACTTTAAAGAATCATTTAGAGGCCGAAGGTATTGATATTGAGAAAGAGGGTGTAGGTGTAGTGTTGATGGATTTTGTTGAAGGCGAGGATATGATGTCATATGTCTATAAGGATATTATAAAGCAATTTCAAGAAGTCAGACCCGAACAAAATGAGACACTGCTTAAATTTAAACCAGAACTCGCAGAGGTTGATACGCATCTTGAGCATGGAGATGAAATAGATTTTTTCAAACTAGAAGATCGCGCTAGCTTAGCACTTGATTTAAAAGTTGCCCGTGACTCATCAGCTAAGCGAGAAGTTAGAGATGAAAACACAAAAAAAATTATAAAGTTTCTATCTGATTCAGGATATATTTTTGATGAAAATGTTATTGAGCGCTTACGAAGAGCAATTAATGTACTCCATAAGAATGGATTATTCCATCGCGATTTGCATGAAAGAAATATTATGTTCACTTTTGACGATGCGGGCGTAATTGAAACTGTCAGCTTGATTGATTTCGGAATGTCTGTGATTGTAGAACCCGGGGAAACAGATGTATATCACGAAGGAAACAAAGCGTATCCTGATGATGGGTATGTTATTTCTGAATTTTCAAAATTAGTTAAGTCAAAAGAAGAAATGGAGAGAAATCAATTCTTCTCGAAATTAAACAGAATGCTCGTTAATGTAGACGATAGTAAAAAATATGAATCAGAATTTGCCGTATTAATGGCACGACTAGAAAAGGTAGAACTTACAGAGGAGGATCTTGATGATATAAAAGATGAAATCACAGATTTTTCGAATATGATTATTAAGGATTATGACTCTGAAGATAACTTCAATTTACGTTTGTCGTTGTGGCAGAAAGTCCAAGCGGCTCATCCGGAATTAAGCGAGGCAATTGCAAAAGAATTTTCTTCCATTTTGAATTCTTCTCGTTCTCTGCCAATTTATAAAACTAATACCCTGAAAAAATTAATTGATTATAAGTATAAAAAACAAACGCCTGGATCATAGTGACCCAGGCTCGTTTTGATTTTATTTCTTCAATATCTTCCGTATGGGAGATATTGTTGTTTTATGAACAACGGTTGATGTTTTCCCCTTTGAAACGACAAGTGTTTTACCCTGATTTTTAACAGTATAGCCTTTTCCGGTTAACTGCTCAGTGAAGATTTTTTCACTAGATTTTTTCATACTGCTCCTTTCCATGGGCGACAAAATAAATGATCAGATTTAAAGGTTTTGATAATCTATCATATAAAGTCGTTTTTGTCAACAGCTCCGTTTTCATTAATCCTATTAAAGATAATAAATAAAATAGCACCGGCAATGATCAAGCAATCAGCTATATTAAAGACGCTGAGATTAGCAAATGAGAAATAGTCTATAACTGAGCCGTAGATAAAACGATCATAGAGATTACTCACAGAGCCGAGTAAAATAATACTGAGTGCAATTGCTTCATTATATTTTTTTGTTTTTAGTTTAAGATAGACAAAGAGCAAGAGCACGAGAGTAATTAACACAATCACCCATTTGACGTTGTAATTATCTGCCAATGAAAAAGCAATTCCGGTATTATGAGATAAAGAAAATGTAAACCAATTGCCAAAAATATTTTGAACAGATTCAGTATGAAGTGCAAGATATTTTAACAGACGATCAGCAATTAACAAAACAACGGTCGCTACAATGAGCGCCGTTGTTTTAGTTCTGGCAGTCAGGCCAGTCATATATCGATTAAGAACCGTTCTGCAATTTTGTTTTGCAGGAAACGCATGAACTTGAAAAAGGTCGGACCAATAATCTTTTCTCTTCGATTTCATTGCCGCAATATTTGCATTTGCCATAGCTTCCGTCATCAATGCTTTCTAAAGCTTTGTTGATATCGGACAGGGTTTTCTCTAGAACCTTGTCAGCTTCAAGATTAGTCGTATACTGTTCGACTTCTTGCGCATTCTCATCGCTCTCATCTCCGTAATCGGGAATTTGCGCGACGCGGTGGTTATAGCCGTGATCATCATCCGATTCGGTAAACTCTTTCAACTCTTTATCAAGAGAAGCTTTACGAGCGAGCAAATCGGCTTTAATTTTTTCTAAGATTTCTGGTGTCATAGTGAATATATTGTAACGTATAAATAAGCCCTCGGCAACTAGGCCCATTGCTTGGCAGCCAGGCCCTGGGCAGCTGCATCAACTTGGGCTTCTTGCTTGGAAGAACCGCGGCCAACCGCGATTAGATCCTCTCCCAAGTAAAGTCCGACTTCAAAGACTTTCTCATGATCAGGACCGTTTTCCGAGATAACCTTATAGTGAGGTGTTAAACCAAAAATCTCTTGAGCTTTTTCTTGAAAACGTGATTTTGGGTCAAGGTAGAGATGGTTGGCCAAAATATGGTCAAGATGCGAGATGACGAAGCGATGCACAAAGGTATGAGCCGCTTCTAAGCCACCATCAAGATACATTGCGCCTATAAGCGCTTCCATCGCATTGGCTAAGATATATTGGCGGGCTTTGCTGCCGTCGTCCTTTTCTTCGCCACGCGACATGTACAGGTTTTCTTCGACTGACAAGGTCTTGGCGATTGAAGCTAAAATTTTGGCATTGACCAGGCTGGCGCGCCAGTCAGTCAGCTCGCCTTCCGGAGTATCCGGATATTTGTTGTAAAGATATTCAGTAACAATAATTTCCAAAACGGCATCACCTAAAAATTCCAAGCGCTCGTTGTGGCCCAGGACAAATTCAGGATGTTCGTTCAGATAGGAGCGGTGAGTCACCGCTTGGCGGAGTAAGTCGCCGTTCTTGAAACTATACCCGATGGTAGCTTCAAGCTTCTGTAAGTCTTTCATTGTGAGATTGGGGGACAGAACCAAAACGTCAAAAGGGGCTTAACGGGTTGGTTCCATGTCCCAGATAATAATTAGTTCTGCTCAGTGGGCGCAGTTTGCGCTTTCAAAGCATTTTGTTTGTCGACTTCTTTGGCCGGCATTTCTTTCATGATGGCGCCGAGCACGCCGTTAACAAACTTTCCCGAAGAATCGCCGCCGAATGTCTTTGCCATTTCAATCGCTTCGTTGATGGCGACTTTGGCGGGGATATTTTGGTCGAAGACCAGTTCGAAAATACCAATACGCAAAATATTGCGGTCTATGATTGTAATCTGGTCAAGCGGCCACTCAGTAGCGTATTTGATAATATACGCGTTGATATCATTAATATTGTCCAGTACGCCTTTGACCAAAGTTTGTACAAAACCATGATCGTCAAAGTTCGGAGCGAACTGGTGAAAATTTTCTGTGATGATATCATCAATGTTTGCTTCTTGCCGGTCATTGAAGTCCCAGGCAAAAAGAGTTTGCATTGCTAAGGTACGGGAAAGATGTCGATTGGCCATACTTTATTTTTTCTTTTTGGCTACTTTTACTTTAACGGTTTCCATAAAGCGGTATGTCCCGCAGAAACTGCAGGCGCGGTGCGGTTGCACTGCTTTGCCGCATTTAGGGCACTTGTTCACTGTCTTGGGTTTGAGCGCAAGGTGGGCACGGCGTCGCTGTGTGCTGGCCTTGGTGCGCTTTTTCATTTGAACCATACTGTTGTTTGCTGTTTTTAAAAAATAAGGCCATTCAAGTATAACCCGATTTTTTCATTTTAGTCAAGGTTTTTCGTTATTATGACGTCTTCGTATTGTGATATACTATAAGATATATGAATACTCAAAAGCAATTTCCCAAAGGCTTTCTTTGGGGCGCCGCCACCTCTTCGTATCAAATTGAAGGGGGCCTAAACAACGATTGGAGCGAATGGGAAAAATCCCCCAAACGTGTGGCTGCTTTAAAAGCTCGTGGTCTAGACCCGCGTGAATTTCAATCCGGTCAAGCGGCTGATTCCTGGAACAGAATGGATGAAGATTTACAATGTTTGAAACAGATTAATGCGACAGCATATCGCTTTTCCATTGAATGGGCGCGTATTGAACCCGAAGAAGGCAGATTTGATTTACAAGCTATTAATCGTTACGCAAGTTTTATCGCCAAGCTGCAAGATGCTGGCATAGAGCCGTTTGTGACACTCTGGCATTGGCCGCTGCCATTATGGATGCGCGACAAAGGCGGTTGGGCTAATTCAAACATAGTTTCTTATTTTAAAAGTTATACTGAACGTCTTGTTGCCGCATTTCCGACCGTGAAATTTTGGATCACTTTGAACGAACCGACGATTTACGCGGGCAATGGATTTTTTAAAGGCATCTGGCCGCCGCAGAAAAAAAATCCTTTTACGTATCTGCGCGTTTTGTCTCATTTAGCAAAAGCACACCACGCGGCATACAAAGCAATCAAAGCGGAATTGCCCGAAGCCCAGGTCGGTATCGCAACTCCGAATATTGATTTTGAAGCGGCGCCGGGATTTATCAATACCTGGATCGTCGCCGCAGTCAGCTGGTGGTGGAATCATTATTTCCTCAATCAGATCGCCGATGCGCAAGATTTTATCGGACTTAATTTTTATTTTCATCATCGCGTCAGTTACGGTTTGAGTAAAAACAAAAATGAGCGAGTTAATGATATGGGTTGGGAGCTATATCCGCAAAGTATATATAATGTATTAAACGATTTATTCTCCCGTTATCAAAAACCGATTTATATAACCGAGAACGGCACGGCCGACGCAGATGATGATCATCGCGGCTGGTATATACGCGCCGTCTTAGAAGAAGTATTACATGCCATGGGCGAAGGCGTTGATGTGCGTTCGTATCTGCATTGGTCGCTTTTGGATAATTTTGAATGGGCGCACGGTTTTGGTAAAAAATTCGGCTTATTCGAAGTTGACTATAAAACTTTTGCGCGCAGACCCCGTCCTTCGGCGCATGAATACGCCCTGATCGTCAAAAATAATTCTCTCTAAACATATGTGGATCTTTATCGCGACCTTCTCTTATCTGCTTAATGCCGGAGTGCACGTTGCCGACAAATTTTTGCTTTCAAAAAAAATTCACTCCTCAATCGTCTATGCGTTTTATGTCGGTATCTGGAGCATCGGCAACTTTGTTCTGCTCTTTTTTGATCCGTGGGTGCCGACTCCCTATGAACTGGTTCTAGATTTGTTGGCCGGATTCTTATTCTTGGTAACCTTGGTATTCTGGTACAAGGCTTTGCATCAAAGTGAAGCGACGCGTGTTGTTCCGATTGTCGGAGCCTTAACCCCAATCTTCTCTTTTATATTTTCCTACTTATTCTTAGGCGCGCAATTGTCGCCTCAGCAGTTTGCCGCCTTTATCGTCTTGATTGCCGGCGGTCTTTTGATTTCCATCAAGCGTACTCGGGTGCATATGATTAATGAAGTATGGGAACGAACGAAAAATGTTTGCGGCAATGCTTTTGGAATTTTTTCCGCAGAGATTAGGCCGACTCGCCGTATTATTTTTAACTCGGTTTTAGCGGCGGCTTGTTTTGCGGCTTACTATGTTTTTATCAAATATATTTATTCTCATACCGGTCAGCCCTTTATCGGCGCATTTGTGTGGTCACGTTTAGGATCTTTCCTCGGTGTTTTATCAATCCTCTTCGTGCCTTCCTGGCGCAAGCTTATCAAGGATTCAAAAACCCACGAGCATCGTTCTCCAAAGCAGCTCGCCTTTTTCTTGGGCGTGCGTTTGGCTGCTGCCGCGGCTTTTATCATGTTGAATTGGGCGGTGAGCTTAAGCGCGAATGTGTCGTTGATCAATGCTTTACAAGGGACGCAATACGCTTTCCTTCTTTTCCTTGTCATCGTTATGGCCCGCAAGTATCCGAGTATTATCGACGAAGAAGTCGGGCGCGGCGTTATTTTTCAAAAGACAATCGGTATCGTTTTGGTCGGCTTGGGTTTATATTTATTAATGGTGTAAGAATCCCTCACCTGAAATGTCTTTAATATTAATCATCATCGCGCTAGCAGCTTTTGCCTATCTTGCTTGGAAAAATATTTTTCAGGCGAGCTTAGTTTTTATTGCCTGTCTTCCGTTATATGTCGTGCGCATTTCTCTTGCCGGTCTGCCTTCAACATTTTTAGAATTAATGCTCGGAATCTTGTTTATCTTTTTTATATTTAAAAATTTTAAAATTAAAAAGTATAAAATTTCTTGGGAATTGGCTGCATGGATTCTTATTGGATTAATTTCCGTTGCAGTTGCCGGTTGGTCTCTTTCTTCACTTGGAGTGTGGAGAGCGTATTTTTTAGAAGCAGCTCTGGCTTTTATTATTTTCGCTAATCTCTTTAAGACTCGGGAACAGAAACTGCAGGTGATTAAAGCTTTATCGATTTCTGCTATCGGCATTGCCTTGCTTGCCGCCTATCAGTATCTTACGGGCAATTTAATTCCCAATCCTTTTTGGGCCGAAGCTACGACACGCCGCGCCACTTCCGTATTTCCTTACCCTAATGCGGTTGGGCTGTATTTAGCGCCCATCGCGATTTTAAGTCTGTCTGCTTTAATTTCAAGCTATAAAAAAAATATGAGGCAGTGGTGGATTTTTGCCGGCGGGTTTATTTTTTCAATTGTTGGAATTGTAACGGCACGTTCTGACGGAGCAATTTTTGCAGTAGTGGTCAGCAGCTTTATTCTGTTATTATTTGCAAATGTTTTAACTCGAAAGATTGCGCTCTCAGGACTAGTACTTGGAGCGATTATATTTTTCTCAATACCCGGTATAAAAACTTATGTTTCAGATCGCGCGAGCTTAAACGATTTTTCCGGACAGATTAGAAAAATTCAATGGACTGAAACTTGGAAAATGTTAAAAGATAATCGTTTGGTCGGCGGCGCCGGTCTCCTGGGTTATCAAGCGGCAGTTAAGCCGTTTCACCAAGAAGGTTTTTTCTATAACAATGAAAAATTGTCACAAGATGATTTTGTAAAAAAAGTGTGGCGTGACGAACAGTACAGAAAAACGCATTGGCAACCGTTGGAAATCTACTTGTATCCGCATAATATCGCGCTTAATTTTTGGTCGGAACTCGGCTTAGTCGGATTATTGCTTTTTGCTTGGATTTTTATCAAATATATCTATCAAGCCGCCAAAGAGTTCATACAAAGTAAAGATGTCTTGACTCTGGGTCTTATCTCAGTCATGCTAACCATTCTTATACATGGGCTGGTTGATGTGCCTTATTTTAAAAACGATTTATCAATCATGTTCTGGCTGATTATCGCTCTCTTATGAAAATAGTCATTCAAAAATTAATTGCCAGCGCCGGAGTCGCTTCTCGTCATCAAGCCGAGAAGTTGATTGCTTCGGGGCGCGTTAAACTCAATGGCAAAACAGCGAAACTGGGCGATCGGGCGGATGAAGACGATGATGTATTGGTTGACCGTAAGCCGTTGCGCTTTACAAAAGAACATACCTATATTAAGTTCTATAAACCCGTGGGCGTCGTGTCGACAACGCGTTCTTTTCCGAGTGAACAAAATATTTTGGATTTCGTAAAGGTGCATAAGCCCTTAGCGGTCGTGGGTCGACTTGATAAGGAAAGCGAAGGCTTGATGATTTTAACCGATGACGGAGATTTGGCATTTAAACTGACGCATCCGAAATTCAATATTAAAAAGGTGTATGTTAGCACCCTGTCGCATGACTTAGGAAAAGCAAGAGATGGGATTGAAAAGAAGCTGCAAGAAATAACAACAGCGTTTCATAAGGGAGTACAGATTGGTAATGGCGACGGTGTAGTAAAAACCGAGAGAACAAAATATTTGCGCGGACGAAGTTTTGAAATTGTGCTCGGTGAAGGTAAGAAACGACAAATTAGAAGAATGTTTAGACAAGTTGGTTGTCACGTCGGACGCCTGGTTCGTGTACGTATTGCCAACGTGACCATTGCCGGAACTTCGCGTGGACGATGGAAGTATCTGACCAAAGAAGAAATCCATAAATTGAAAAGCTTATAATTTTGGAAGGGTGGCCGAGTGGTTGAAGGCACAGCTCTCGAAAAGCTGCATACCAGCAATGGTATCGAGGGTTCGAATCCCTCCTCTTCCGCCTTCGCCTCGCTGAAGCGAGGCTACGGCGTGACGAAGTCCGCCGTGGACTCGCGAAAGCGGGCAGTATCAGGTAAAGTTAAATTACGGCGTGACGAAGTCCGCCGTGGACTCGCGAAAGCGGGCTTGTGTCGACGTAGCTTTAGCGAAGTCGTACAATTACAATTATTAACCCCTCCTTGAAACATATGTACTATGTATATAGTTTAAAGTGTAGGGTGGGTTATTATGTGGGATGCACAAGTGATCTTAAGGATCGCTTGGAAAGGCATTCTAAAGGACGGGTTGATTCAACAAAAAATCGTCTGCCGCTTAAATTAGAGTTCTATATTGCGATTACTGATAAATATAAAGCTTTCAATTTTGAGAAATATTTAAAATCTGGTTCTGGTAGAGCTTTTATAAATAAACATTTATCATAGACTATATGCTCCATACAAAAAATAAAATTGTTATAGCTGTCGTAATTGTTCTGCTTATTGTTGGAGTAATAATTTTTATCAAACAACAAGTCGGGCCAATTTCCATTCCGAAACAAGACGAAACTGTTACGGAACAAGAAAAAGAAAATACGGTTACTCCAAAGACAGATGCTAAAGCACCCATTGTCGCGGGCATTACTGTCCCAGACGGTTTTGAAATACGTTTGTTCGCCGACAAAGTAAAAGGCGCTCGAACTATTCAATTTGATCCTAAGGCAAGAATCATTGTTGCGCAGACTTCAGAAGGAAGCATTATGTCGCTCCAAGACACAGACGGCGACGGCGTTGCAGAAACGAGAAAAACAATTGCCAAGAATTTAGATAAGCCGCACGGTATGACTTTTAATTGTCCGATTGATGACCGAAACTTGCCGTGTTATTTGTATCTTGCACAACGCGGAGAACTCGGGCGTTTCCAGTATGACGCGCAAAATTCAGCTTTGGTAAATTACGAAAAATTGGCCGTTCTCGGATCATCAAGAACCGACCGCCATTTTACACGCAGCTTGCTATTCTTACCTTCACCCAATGAACATATTCTCTTGATTTCAGTGGGTTCGTCCTGCGATGTGTGCAATGAAAAAGACCCGATGCATGCCAAGATTATGGCCTATGATACGCAAACAAAAAAGTTGAGCGAATATGCTTCCGGACTTCGTAATGCCACTTTCCTTGAAATAAATCCCGTAGACGGCAAAATCTTTGCTACGGAAATGGGACGTGATAGTTTAGGTGATAATTTGCCGCCGGATGAAATAAATATTATTGAGCAAGGCAAAAATTACGGTTGGCCGATTTGTTACGGAAAAAATACACACGATACTTCTTTTGATAAGAACGTATATATCCAAAATCCCTGCGCTGATAAAGTACCGTCCTTTATTGATTTGCCGGCTCACTCGGCTCCTTTAGGGCTTGCCTTTATTCCTGAAGAAGGTTGGCCGGAAGATTATTGGTATGACATTGTCGTCGCCTTTCACGGCTCCTGGAACCGCTCTCAACCGACCGGGTATAAAATTACTCGTTTAAAAATGGACGCTCAAGGCAATTATGAAGGTATGGAAGATTTTGCGAGTGGATGGCTCACAGCAAAAGGAACCAAACTTGGACGCCCCGTTGATGTCAAAACAATGCCGGGAGGAACGGTATATATTTCGGATGACTCACGAGGTGCAATTTATAGAGTGACTCACAAATGATAGAAACAAAAGTATCACGCGGCGCCGATCACGCTCTGCTTAAACTTGTTAATGTTGACGAACAATACGGTCGGCATATTTTAGAAAACTTTTACAAAAAAATTAACGTTGAAACGGCATGCGATTTAGGTGTGGGCTATGGTTTAGATTTAGAACGTTTAAAAAAGATACACCCGGCTGCAAAAATGTACGGTATTGATTTTATTGATTCTCAGAGAAATGAACTCGCTTCAAAAAATATAGAGCTTAGAATTCAAAATATAGAACAAGATAAATTAGATTTTCAAGATAAAAGTATTGATCTTTTTATTGCTAACCAATTATTAGAACACATCAAAGAAATATTTTGGTTAAGTGATCAGGTTGCGAGAAAGTTGAAAGTCGGCGGATATTTTATTATTGGTGTACCAAATATTTCCTCACTGCATAACAGAATGTTATTTTTGTTAGGTTGTCAGCCAACACAAATGAAAACCAACTCGGCGCATGTCCGCGGTTTTTCTCATAACGAATTACCAAGATTTTTTAATATTGTTTGGCCCGGCGGATTTGAACTGATAGAAAAACGCGGCTCTCAATTTTATCCTTTTCCTAGATTTATTTCTCGCCTTCTCTGCGCTTTATTTCCGAGCCTGGCTTTTGCCAACTTTTATCTTTTTAAAAAAACAAAAGAGTATAAAGGCGAATTTGTAGAATATCCGAAAGCTACGGCGCTTGAAACTAATTTCTTTGTCGGATAAGTTTCCCGAATATGTAAAAAGACTGGTTGTGCCAGTCTTTTTTAAAAGCCGTATCGGGCTTTTAGAGATCTACTTTTTTCTTTACGATTTTATAGGCTATAAATAACAGTATTGGAACCAATATCAACAAGCTGAATGCTATATAATTTAATGCCATTTGCCTACTCTCCGTTTATTTAAAAAATTATGTAATTTATTAAAATTAGCCTATAATAAAATGACTCATATGTCAATATATTTAGCTCGCCACGGACAAGACGAAGACAATGCCGCCGGCATTTTAAACGGCCACCGCGATACTCCCCTAACCGCGTTAGGCAGAGAACAGGCCGCTGATTTGGCTCGGACAATTGTCGAACATAAGATTGTTTTGGAAAAGATTTACAGCTCGCCCTTGCAACGAGCTTTTGCAACAGCTCAAATCGTCGCTGCAACACTTAAGTTATCGATGCCGGAAAAAGTTGATTTGTTGATCGAACGGGATTTCGGCATCATGTCCGGAAAACCCAATACCGATATAGAAACGGTTTGCGGGAGCGATGTTTTAAAAACAGAAAAGATAACATATTTCCTGTCTCCGGAAGGCGCGGAAACCTTTCCGGTTTTGCTTGAAAGAGGAAAAAAAGTTTTGGAATATTTTAAGGGGCAAGATAATATATTGCTCGTGACGCATGGCGATATCGGCAAGATGATTTACGCCGCATTTTATAATTTGCCCTGGCGCGAAGTTTTAAGCGATTTTCATTTCGGCAATACTGAACTTTTGTTATTGAAAGAAGCTTCAAACCCCGAAGCGCGTCGTTTGTATATTACTAAACAGTTTAATTCATAATTATGTTTCCATTACGACAAGGTCTGCCCGATAATGCCAAGTTGGTGTTCAAAGGTTTTATGTTTGAAGTTTGGCAATGGGATCAAAAAATGTTTGATGATAGCACGGAAATTTTTGAAAAGATTTGGCGACCTTCAACCGTGCATGTTTTGCCGATCGTCGGTGATAAAATAATTATTGAAGATCAGGATCAGCCGGATAAGCCTGATTTTGTTTCCTTGGTATGCGGCAGAGCTGATGATGAAACCGATATGTTGGCCGAGGCCAAGCGCGAAACACTTGAAGAAACCGGCTATGAATCCGATGACTGGGAATTGTTTTTAGAGGATAAGAAACGCGGAAAAATTCTTTGGGATTCGTTTTATTTCATTGCTCGCAATTGTAAAAAGATTAAAGAGCAGGAGCTTGATGCCGGCGAACGGATTAGTCCCCGCCTTGTCAGTTTTGACGAGTTCTTTGATTTGCTTGATGAGCCGCGTTTCAGAATTACTGTTGAGTTTAAGATGTTTTTGCAAGAATTGCGTTTTGACGAAGCAAAAAAAGAAGCCTTTAGAAAAAAATTGTTTGCCTAAATTAAAAGTAACAAGCGTTGTTGTCAATGACACAATGCAAAAGAAGTATCGCTATGAACTAACTGCTCCGGCGGGTCGTAATTTTGCGCCTGATTTTAAGCCTGAATTAACTCCGAAGCAAATGCTTGCCTTAGGAGTTTTCGGAGGAAAGTATATGACGGATTGCAAAAAAGAATTTCCCAAAGATTGGTTTACGCGCGCCAAGCTTTCGCCGGAAGGACACGACAAGAATCTTAATTTTTTTAAAGTTGATGCGAGTCAGTCCTTAAAAGAGTGGGAGCGAAAACATTGGATTAATAAAAAACATGATCCGCGCGGTTGGTTTCAATGGTATTGTCGTTATTATATGGGTCGGCGTTTAGGCATTGAAGATGAACGACAGATCAAACGGTGGAAAATGATCAAGCGCCATATCGCGCAAATAAAGAATAATTGCGCGCCGGGCGATGTGAGTTGCCGTCCCAGGCAGCGACAAGCTGTGCTGCATTGGGCCTATGATAGCAGAAAAATGTAAAAACCCGTCCAGTAAAACTAGACGGGTTTTTCTTTAAGCTATTTCCGGAATATCTCCTTTCGGTGTGATAAC
>CAYUIC010000006.1:0-5334 GCA_964444675.1 uncultured Gammaproteobacteria bacterium
GTATGTTGGCGTTTCAGACCGTATTGAATGCAGATCAATCACCAATTGTTTATTGTAATGAAAGACCTTGGGATAACAGTGATGAGAAGCATTAATAAAGCTTGTGCCTAAACACACTGTGTGCGGCTCGTGATTGTTTGCAGAGCTGGTAAAGTATTCAACTTCATCAAGGTGCCTTTTTGTTTCTAAGAAATGAACGATATCAAATACCATATATTCAAAGAGATTAAATACTCCATTTCTGGGCATATGATCAGTGCTTTGACGCCGCTCGTACTTATTTGTCTCTTTGCTTACTACGAGCAGGTAATGATCTGGCATAACATAATAGCGCTGATTAAGAAGTGAAGCGCCCGGGTTTGAGCAATTCATTACAGGCCCAATATTGCTGACAATTGTTGAGCCGGTTTTTTCAGTGTAGAGCGCAAACAGTTTTTTATAGCCGAGTGCGGCGTGAATCGGTAATAGAAAATCAGTGCCGGATAAGCCGTGAGTCTTGAAATCTTTAAACTTTGAACTATGATTTAAGTCGCCGTATATTTTTTCGGCGAGTTTTAAATGAGCTCTCACTATTTCCTCCTATTTTTTCTTCAAGCCTATGCTTATATTGGGCTTTTGTCAATGACTGTATAATCTTGTTATACTATAGAGAACTTATTAATAATTATAATACTATGACATACATTGACGGATTTGTGATCCCAATAGCAAAAAAGAATATCGCCGCTTATCGCAAGATGGCGCTCTTTGGCAAAAAACTTTGGATGAAGCATGGCGCGCTTGATTATAAAGAATGTGTTGGTGATGATATTAAAGGCATGAAAGGCGCTTTGTCTTTTCCTAAAATGGTTAAGACAAAAGCAAACGAGACGATTGTTTTTTCTTTTATTGTTTTTAAATCAAAAGCGCATCGCGATGCTGTTAATAAGAAAGTAATGAGTGATCCTGCTATGAATGATCCGAAGATGGCTAAGATGCCAATGCCGTTTGACATGAAGAAGATGGCGTACGGAGGGTTTAAGACTATTGTAGAATAAATCACATTTGTATTATATGCTCGATCCCAAGGCCGAAATTCAAAAAAATTTCCCTGACATTGTAATAGATTCAATTGATCCTGCGGGAGAAGGCATGGATAGCAAGGCATTTTTGGTAAATCAAGAACTTATTTTTCGTTTTCCGAAGTTTGAAGATATTGCCGAAAAGCTTAAAACTGAGATTTCGCTATTACCTAAACTTCATTCGTATCTTGAGTTACAGATTCCTGAATTTACGTATATCGGCCAACAAGAAAATGGGTTTCCCTTTGTTGGGTATTCAAAAATAGGCGGTGAGGCGCTGGAAAAAGAACTGTTCGAAAGTTTGGATACAGAGACTCAAGAACGCCTTATTAAACAGATTGCAGATTTTTTTCTTTCTCTTCATTCCTTTCCGGTAAGCGAGGCAGAAGCCGCGGGTGTCACAGTGACAGATTTCAAGAAAAAATTTAACGTCGAGTTAGAAACTTTAAGTCGTGAAGCTTTTCAGTTACTTAATAAAGATGCTCAGGCATATATTGAACGCGTCATACATAATTATCTTTCTGACGACAGTAATTTTTCTTATAAACCCGTGTTGTTGCATGCTGATTTAAGTTCAGAACATATTTTGTATGATGCTGCGATAAAAAGAATCAATGGCATTATTGATTTCGGAGATATTCAAATCGGTGATCCGGCGTATGATTTCGTGTGTCTATACGAAGAGTACTCAGAGGAGTTTGTACGAAAGGTTTTAGCCCCATGGCCCTCAAGCGAAACAGAGAATATCTTAAAGAGAGTTAGATTTTTTAAGACCTCAAATATTTGGCGTGATATATTGATTGGCGTGCGACGCAAAGATGATATGATTTTAAAAGAAGCTTTGGATTCTTTAGAGAAAAATATACAAAAATCTCATGTTGAATAAAATTATTTTATGAATTTAAATAAAATGGAAGTGATTGATCTATTATTACTATATGGATCAATCATTGAAACCTTGCGAGATAAAAAGATAGTTAGAACCGGAAATAATATTATTGCTGATTATGCTGAATATTTAGTTAGTACAAAAATGAATTTAAAACTAGCTCCGAATTCAACGCCGGGCTATGATGCATTAGATAATTTGGGAGTTAGATACCAAATTAAAGCACGAAGAATTACTACTCATAATCCTTCACGACAATTAGGAGTTCTTAGGAATCTTAAAAAAAATTCTTTTGATTATTTAATAGGTGTTATTTTTGATGAATATTTTAATGTTATTGAGGCGTATCAAATACCACATTCAATACTGGAAGATTATGGGCGTGAAAGTAACCATCAAAATGGACGAATTATACGTCTGAAAGGTGATATACTTAATAACCCCAATGTAAAAAATATACTTTTTTATTTTAAGTAAATTATTTATTTTTCATTTTTTCTTTACTTCTAGTACAAACAGAGTATATTGAAAGCATAAACTACAATATTGGAAGGATATTCAATGCCTCTTTTTATGACATAATAGATTTTTCTGGTAGGTCAAAAACTCTAAGTTAATTTCTAAGATATGAAAATAGAAAAAGTAAGAATACAAAACTTTAGGTCTTTTAAAGACGAAACTATTTTCTTGTCTGACTACACATGTCTAGTTGGGCCGAATGGTTGCGGAAAATCAACCGTGTTAACTGCATTAAATATTTTTTTTCGTGCCAAAGAGAATGTTGCCACCGATTTAATTAATTTGTCGAAAGAAGATTTCTATAATCAACAAATCGAAGAGCCAATCTTTATTACCGTTACCTTTAAAGATTTAACCGATGAGGCTAAGGCAGAATTAAAACACTACGTAAGACAGGATTTGCTTGTGGTTTCTGCCATTGGGGTATGGAATGAACAAACTCAGACAGCAGAGGTAATACAACATGGAGAAAGAATGGGAATTAAAGAGTTTGCAACATATTTTGATTTAGATAAAAACGGGGCAAGTGCCGAAGAGCTAAATATTTTTTACTCTGAAGTTTTACAGAGTAAGTTTACAGATCTTTCTAGTGCAAGAAGTAAAGCAGATAAAAAGGCCGCTTTACTGGATTATGAATCACAGCATTTGGAACAATGTGAACTTATATTGAGTAAAGATGAATTTTACGGAGCATCTAAGGGGGTTAATAAAATTGAGAAATATTTACAGTGGGTATATGTGCCTGCTGTAAAAGACATTGCTACTGAGCAAGCCGACTCAAAAAATTCAGCTATTGGTAAACTATTGGCCCATAGAGTTCATGCGCAACTCGGCCTAGATGAGCCCATTAACATACTTAGAAATGAGACAGCCGAAAAATATCAAGTTCTGCTGGATAGTCAACAAGATAAGTTGACTGCTGTTTCTTCATCTTTAACGGCACGACTCAATCGGTGGGCGCATGCAAATGCAGCTTTAGATTTACAATGGCAAGATCAGCAGAAAGCCGTAAATATAGCAAAGCCTTTTGCGGAGATGAAGGCAAGTGAGGGTATATTCAAAGGTGACTTAACTCGTTTTGGACACGGCCTTCAACGATCCATTATTTTTGCTTTATTGGAAGAGCTGGCTGAGTATAAGATTGATGGGCCTGTTCTAATTCTGGCATGTGAAGAACCAGAGTTATATCAGCATCCCCCACAGGCAAGATATATAATGTCCGTTTTACGAAAACTTAGTAGTGAAAATTCTCAAATCCTTATTTGTTCGCATAGCCCATATTTTGTATCAGGAGAGTCATTTGAAGATATAAGGTTGCTAAGAAAAAACTCTGACGGGTCCGTAAGCGCCAAGCAAGCATTAGCTTCGGAGGTTTCAAGGAGGATCACGACGGCCTCGGGCCAAACACCAGCAAAGCCTGGTGCTATGATTGCAAAAATAGATCAGGCAATGCTAACTTCAATCAATGAAATGTTTTTTTGTGATTTTAGAGTATTTGTAGAAGGACTTGAAGACGTTGCTTATATATCATCTTATTTAGTATTGTCAGACCAAGCTGATACTTTCAGATCTTTAGGCGGTGGATTGATCCCCGTTAACGGCAAACATCATTTAATCCAGACGCTTGCTATTGCAAATGAACTAGCAATGCCTTATTATGTGGTTTTTGATTGCGATGGCAATACTCCCGTAGATGATCCCTCTGATCCAACTAAGCAAACGGGTCGACGGCAAAAACATGAAAAAGATAATTTAGCTATTTTAAAACTAGCGGGGTCTGCTACTACTTCAGCTTTCCCGAATTCTCCAATTAGAGATTCCAACTTAGCAGCATGGCCAAATACTTTGAGTGAAGTTGTTATCTTAGAAATAGGATCCGAAAAGTGGACGGCAATTAGTCAGACAGTACGTAATACTTATGGTATTAATACTGGCGATATGGGAAAAAATAGCTTATTTATCGGATACGTTTTGGCTGAGGCATGGGCTCAAGGCTTAAAATCCGCAACTCTATTATCAGTTTGTGAGGATATACTGAAACATCAAGAGCCGCTCCAATGAGCCTCTCTATTATTTGTTATATTTTATAACTGATCATAATTAATATAGGCTCTACTTTGTAAAAAACGAGTTTATTCTAAGTTTTGATTAAAATTGAATCAATGTTACCATGTAAGAGAAGCGCCCTACTATATTATGAAGAAAAAGAATAATTTAAAGTTTATAGATCTCTTCGCTGGAATTGGAGGATTTCATATCGCCTTTCATAATGCTGGGGCGGAATGCGTTTTTGTTTCTGAATGGGATATTCCCGCTCAAAAGACATACAAGCATAATCTATATAAAGTATCTCGAAAGGTTTTTGATACTGGAAATTTTGTCGGAGATATTACCAAAGTTATTCCAAAAAAAATCCCCGATTTTGATATTCTAACCGCTGGGTTTCCATGCCAACCTTTTTCTCAGGCAGGATTTAAAAAGGGGTTCAACGAAACTCGTGGTACTTTATTTTTTGATATTGCAAAAATAATAAAAGAAAAAAAACCGCAAGCATTTTTTCTTGAGAACGTAAGAGGTCTGTACAGTCATGATAATGGCAGAACATTTAAAACAATCAAAAGGATAATAACCGAAGAATTGGGATACTCTTTCTTCTCGAAAATTGTTAAGGCCTCCGATTTCGGATTGCCTCAACATCGTCCCCGTCTTTTTATGGTTGGTTTCAGAAATAAAGCAATCAATTTTGAATTTCCCGAACCTGTTACTAAATTGAAATATACCATGTCGGATATATTTGAAGGCAAGTGCGATAAAAAAATTGGATACACTTTACGCGTGGGTGGGCGCGGGAGCAAGATAACCGAT
>CAYUIC010000006.1:5344-7380 GCA_964444675.1 uncultured Gammaproteobacteria bacterium
GTAACTGGGACTCTTATCGTGTTAACGGGGAAATTGTGCAACTGGGCCCGAAGGAGGGATTAAAAATGCAGGGTTTCCCCTCTTGGTTTAAATTCCCGCTTGGTTTTTCTCCAGTGCAAGCCATGAAACAACTAGGAAATTCAGTGGCTGTTCCAGCTATTCAAGCCGTAGCCAAAGAAATAATAATAACATTAGAAAAGTATGACTCCCGTTCTGTCAAATCAAACAAGAACAAAAAATAAAGGAGAATGGAGTGAGTTTTATGCCTTTGTAAAAATACTTTGCGATAAAAGATTATTTTTTGCCGAAGAAAATTTTATTTTATCGGAAGATAAGTTTTTTAATGTAAAACAAATAATCAGGGAAGAAGATTCCGGAAAAACTACATATGTTATCAATAATGAAAATGATTCAGTCGCAGTAAAGAAAAATGGAGTGACCCTGGGGAATGTCCCACTTTCTGAAATTAGAAATGAAATTCCAGAATTTTTCAATTCAATAATGGAGTCTGGACACGGAACTTTTTTATCGGAGAAAGGAAGTTTGTTGATGGATGCTTTGTTTTGCAGACAAATTAAGGCCAGCAGCAATAAAAAAATCGACATTACTTTGATTCTTCAGGACAGCAGATCAGCCACTGTTCAGGAGTTGGGGTTCAGTATCAAATCAATGCTTAATTCGCCGTCAACTTTGCTTAATGCTTCGGGGGTGACAAATTTTATTTTTAATATAAATAATTTATTGGCAAGCAAGATCCCCGACATTAACCGGATTGATAAAGTTCAGAAAAGAGTAAAAAGAATCATTGAAGAGGGAGCTAGCCTTGAATTTGAAAATATTTCCAACGAAGTATTCACTCGTAATTTGAATATGGCCGATACGATTTTGCCAAAAATTTTGGCAGAACTTTTGTTGACTTATTATTCGTCCGCCGCTTCCACCATGCAAGAATTGATCAATGAAATTGAAAAGAAATCTTTACAAAATGGCGAAGAATTTGATAAAGATGCATACAAATATAAAATAAAAGAGTTTTTAATAAAAATTGCGCTTGGCATGATGCCCGGGAAACCCTGGGACGGCCTGACTGATGCAAGAGGAGGATATATTATAGTGAAGAATAACGGAGAAGTAGTTTGTTATCACCTTTATGACAGAGATAAATTCGCAGAATATCTGTTTGATAATACAAAACTGGAAACTCCGAGTACGGGTAGGCACGAATTTGGCGATATATATCTTGATCGAGAAAAAAATAAAATAAAACTTAATTTACAAATTAGATTTATACATTAATGCGATGGTTGATATATTCTCTTCGTCAAAGCGCAGTGAAATAATGAGCAAAATCAGATCAAAGGAGACTAACCTGGAAATTAAATTTAGGAAAGAAATTTGGCGCCTTGGTTATCGCTACAGAAAAAACAGCAAAAAATATTTCGGTACACCTGATTTAGTTTTGGCAAAAATGAAAACGGTTATTTTTATTGATTCCTGTTTCTGGCATGGCTGCAGACTACATGCTACTGTACCGAAAACAAATAGAATCTTTTGGAAAAAGAAAATATTAAGAAATATGGCAAGGGACAGAGAGGTTGATAGATATTATAAGAAAAATAAATGGCAAATTTTTAGATTTTGGGAGCATGACCTGAAAAACAACTTATGATTTCCATGATGTCTTATTCCATCTACCTCCTCCTCTGCTCCGACAAATCTCAAAAAAGGAAAAACACCCCGCCTCTTGCGAGACGGAGTGTTTCTTTCTTTAGACAGATGTATACTTAAGATATCTAATCATTAACTAAACATATGGCGTTTGCAAGAAATAAGAAAATAGGGCTTCTATGGTTACTTAGCCCGATTATATTATTAGTAGTTATTCTACTGGCTTTTGGTATTGCTCAATTTATCCTTAATGCCAACGGCATGGGAGAGAATAATACAACCGCCGCTATTATTCGAGTTATTTTAGGCTTCCTCGGTATTATCGCTGTTATTCTAATTCCTGTCGGCGTTATCGTGGGGATTATGTA
>CAYUIC010000006.1:7390-10535 GCA_964444675.1 uncultured Gammaproteobacteria bacterium
ACGATCGGGTAAAGGTGCTGCTTCCGTTATTCCGGCAGAACTGAGCAAATGGAGTTGGGGCGCGGCCGGCTTGGGCTGGATCTGGGGAGTATATCACGGCGTTTGGATTTCGTTGTTAGGATTTATTCCGCTTCTTAATTTGGTTTGGTGGATTGTACTTGGTCTGAAAGGCAATGAATGGGCTTGGCGAAAAAATAAATGGGAAAGCGTTGAAGAATTTAAAAAGAAACAACAAGCTTGGACTAATTGGGGAATTTTCTTCTTTGTTATTAGTTTGATCATGACGATTATCGGCGCAGTATATTATCCTGATTGAGGAATAAAACTAGTATCTTCATGCCCACAAAAATTTTTTATTTCGTTTACCTTATTCTCTGCTCTGACAAATCTCTCTATTGTGGGATCACCACTGACGTTAAAAGAAGGTTTCAGGAACATAAAACAGGAAAAGGTGGGAATTATACAAGATCGCATAAGGTTGTTAAAATAGTATATATAGAGAAGGCGCATGATAGATCAAGTGCTTTAAAGCGCGAAGCGGCAATCAAACGTATGACTCGGGCGCAGAAATTGGCATTAACCAGACTGAAGAAGCAAAAAGTAAAATAATAAATACATAATAAGTTACTTATTAACTCTCTATTTATATGTCAGAGAACAATCAAAAACCATATCCGGTCATGGTCAGCGCAGAATATCCGGAGCGCTCATCTCGTTGGCTCGGCTTAGCCACGATTTTAATGTTTATAAAGCCCTTGCTGCTCATCCCGCACTTTATTGTTTTATACGCTTACGGCATTGTCAGTTTCGTCGCCTTCTTCGCGGCACAATTCGCAATCCTTTTTACCGGCAAATACCCAAAGCCCTTATTCATGGTCGTGAAAAGCTGCATGATTTGGCAGACTCGCGTCAACGGATATTTCATGGGCCTGAGCGATACCTATCCGCCGTTCAATATGGGACTTAACGAAGCTGACGCTCGCGAAGCCAAAAAAGCATTGACCTGGATTATCGGTATTGTTGTCGCGCTTATTGTCATTGTAATGATTCTCGCTTCAGTTCAAAGATAATAAACTTATTAAAAGGACTGCTTGTCGGCAGTCCTTTTGTATTTCATGGATTATATAATAAAAAAATTTAGAAACTCAAAAAGCGTCCGGCTTATTGTTAAGCCCGGCGGTCAACTTGTTGTTACGGCACCGACGCGAATCTCGGTAAAATTCATTGAGCGATTTATTTTGAGTAAAGAACAATGGATTAAAGAAAAAATTGAACAGTTAAAACTGGTTCCTGTTAAAAATGCCAAAGACACGAGAAATAAGTATTTAGAACACAAAGAAGCGGCGCGAACATTAATTTTTGAGCGACTTACGTATTTTAATAAGTTCTATAAATTTAGTTTTAAAAAGATCAGTATTAGGAATCAGTCAACACGTTGGGGATCGTGCTCGCGCAAAGGAAATTTAAATTTTAATTATAAGTTGGTGCTACTAAAACCGGAATTGGCTGACTATATTATTGTGCATGAACTGTGTCATTTAAAAGAATTTAATCATTCTAAGCGCTTTTGGGATTTAGTGGCGAAAACGATTCCGAAGCATACAACCTTACGCAGGGAATTGCGCACAGTGAATAAATTTGCAACCCTAAGTTGAAATTAGATATTTTTGCTATACTTAGATATGTAAGCCCCTGATTCGCTCGGGCAACTATCTCTCTATGAAAAAGTTTATATTTTTCATCGGCCTTATTGTGCTGCTGCTTATTGCGGGCACGGCCCTTATGTTCTTTACGAAATGGTGTCCGCCGCAGGGACCTTGGCCCACACCGCCGTGGTGCTCATCGCTTGAGTCGCGTAGTTTTAGTCCAAAGACATTGTCCTATATCGCATATCCTGAAAAGACTAAAGCGGATTTTAAACTCGGTATTGGAACTATGGATATTTGGGGCAATCCACATATGTATATAAACTTAGGCGAAGACACTACGAAATTATATAGGTCGGCCTTGACTCGCATAGGAGCGATTAAATCAAACACTTATTTATTTACTGATTTTATTAATTTAGGCGCCGGAACTGAAATCACCAGCTTTGATCAGGAAGCTTTTCCGGCGACCTTCAACATTAGTCAGGACGACTTGAAAGCTATCGTTAGAGAAGCGCATGCTAACGGACAAGAGCGAATTTTTATGTTAACGAATCTTTCGGACACAGCTAATGAAATCAGCGGCTTTATTGCGAGCGCAGAAAAAGAAAAAAATCTGAAAGAACTAATTATGGGCAAAGCTTTTGAAAAGCTGACCAGCTTAAAGGTGGGATTAACAAGCGCCGACGCACTTAAAAAATTTAGTGACAAAGAATGGACTGAGTTTCTAAAGAATCTGCGCGCGAAAATGCTGAGTCAAGCTACAAAAGCTCAGGCGGCCGGTGTGACTGACTTTATTATTAATCCGGGCGACGTGATAATTGAAAATTATTATAACAAAGATTTATCATCATATTGGAAAGAAAGCGTAACGGAAATTAAAACTGTGTTTAAAGGACGTGTTGGCTATTTTGGCTATCCGCAGATGATTGCAAAAGTTAATACAGATAGTTTTGATTTTGTTGTAGTGTATTTTGAAGTAAATGGTGACGCTGCGGCACGGTCATTATTTAGTAAAACAGAATTACAGCCTGAGGCATTGCGCGGAGTCTGGCAACACTATTTTGATCAAGCATTTCTTAAAAACATTTCCAAAGAAAAGATTTTACTTGTTACTATTCCGAGTTACACGGGAGTTAAAAACAAAGGGTGGATAGAGCCGGGAGAAATGCATGGTGATTTAACACGCGATGACAAGGAGCAGGCTCTGCTTTACGAAGCACTACTTGAAGCAAACATGCAGGATCAAAAGTTTTCAACAATTATTTCCTACGGATATTGGTGGTCGGCCAATATGTATCCGCAATCTAAGCCTTTGCGCAATGATTTAAGCCACTCAATCCGCAATAAAGACGCTGAGCAGGTTTTTTATCATTGGGCCCAATAATTCTTAAAAGACCTTAAAACCCCCAATAAAAGGGGGTTTTTAGGTCTATTGACACGACCTGTTAAAAATGGTATAATCCTATATTAACGAATTTTTGGAAAGCAAATTAAAA
>CAYUIC010000006.1:10545-24457 GCA_964444675.1 uncultured Gammaproteobacteria bacterium
GACTATCTAATGAAAAACACGATCTTAAGTATCGTTATTGGATTCATCGTTGTATTTTCTTCAACACTGCAGTCACAGGTAAAGCTGTTAACTGAGAGCACGGCTCGTTTTGATAAAGTTGATAATACAATTCTTACTCAAAGAATTGAATTGACAATGTCAAAACATGTATTTATGAAGTATGATTTCAACAATAACCTGCACGGTAAAACCGTTGCGGACGTTGGAATGGTAAGTTTCACAAATGCGATCTCAACAAAAAGTTTTTTGTTTGAACCCAGTATTATCACACTTGGTGATCTGGGTAACAGAGAAATGGAAACCTTTGTTGATCTGTATTCTAAGTTCACACATAAGAATTTCAGTTTCTCAGTTGATTTCGGGATTGGTTACAGTCCGATCACTGCTCCGAGATACTTTGTCCTGCATCGTTTCAGCAGCAAGTATGTAACTGTTGAAGGCGGCTTTGTTTCAAAGAACGGCCCGAAAACTGTTGCAGAGATGGCTGACAGCAAATATGGCTGGATAGCATTCCATCCGAAGCATTTCTATCTTGCCGTAGGCAATGAAATAAAAACTTCCTGGTTCTTTGCAGGAACCAAGGAAATGAAGGACTTCGGAAATTTCAGTTTCGCCAGCTTCAACAGAACTAATGATGATTTCTGGTTCAGAAGCCAAACAGGACTTCTTGATGTTAATCAGAAATTCTTCTGCCAGGACAATTACATTGTTGGCACGAGCTATCTGACTATCCCTCCGTTCTTCTACAAACACTTCAGTCCCATCAGCACAAAAGGACTCTGGTCCTTTAAGGTGGATATGAAGAGAAGCGGTTCAGTTGAACGCAAAGAAGTTATTATCGGACACCAGTTCGGTTCATACGGACAAGTCGCTATTGGTTTTCAAAACCAATTGAGTGACGGCAACGGCGCGGTCCTTGAGTACTTTAACTCAATCACCAGCGGCGCTTTCAGCTCCTCAGTCGAGTTGAAATATGAAACCCTCTTAAAGAGAGTTTCTGCCTTTGTTGTTGCTTCGTATCAGTTTTAATTTGTACCTTATTAACAAACAGGGCTTATCCTATGGATAGGCCTTTTTTGTTTGTCAGACAATGAATATAAGGGTATAATTGGAATATGACATTTCTAAAACGCTATTACCTCTATATCATTTTCATCTTGCTCGGCTTCGCGGCCGGAGCTTTATATTTTGGTATCCCGAGCAAGAAAAACGGCTCGGCGGCCAAATCGCAGAAATGTTCATATTCCTTGATTAACCCGTTGCGTTGCGGTGATGATGTCCCGGTGCAGACCGAATATACCGTGTTTAAAAAAAAACTTGCTTGAAAATTTAGAGCAGGAAAAAAAAGCCGGCAAACTGAGTTCAGCGGCCATCTATTTCCGCGATCTTAACAATGGACCGACATTCTATTTTAACGAACAGCTTGAATTTGCGCCGATGAGTTTGTTAAAATTGCCGATTATGGTCGCGCTTTATAAATACGTTGAAAACGATCCGCAGCAGCTTCAACAAAAACTGCGTACTCCGTCGGGCTTTGCGCAAAACTCTCAAATTATGGAGGCCGGTAAAACTCTGTCTCCGGATACGGAATATACTTTGGATGAGCTGGTGCGTTATATGATTGCGTATTCTGATAATCGGGCCACTGACATGCTTACTGCCTGGCTTGAACAAAAAGGTCCTAATCTTGAGATTATTCGCCGCACATTAAGCGACTTGGGAGTAGTCGGTTATGAAGCCGATTTGAGTAACACAAAAATTACCGTCAAGCAGTACGCTTCTATTTTCCGTATTCTGTATAACGCTTCGTATCTTAAGCCGGAAATGTCTGAACGTGCCCTTGCTGTATTAGAAGGAAGCGAGTTTAAAGAGGGATTGACCGGCGAACTTCCGACCAATATCAAAGTAGCGCATAAATTCGGCGTACGCGCCTATGTGGAAGGAGAACAGCAGTTGCATGACTGCGGAATTGTTTATCACAAAGATTCCCCTTACATGATTTGCATTATGACCCGGGGCAGTAAATATGAAAATCTGTCCGCTTATATCAAAAAAACCTCGAAAGAAATTTTTGACGAAGTAAGTAAACGTTCGCGATGAAAAAAAATTTGAAGAAATCGGGTTCGACTTTCATCCGCTTATCGGATGTGCTCGCTTCCACATCATTTTTAACTGCGACTGCCGCGCTTGTCATTTCTTTCGTTCTCATCTCAATATTATTGTATATCGGTTATCAGCAGCGTCCGGATCATGACGCCGAGCGAGTATTGCGCCAAGCTCAAGACGCAATTAGCCGCGAACTTACGGAATCTATAGCCAACGGCGATGCCATGGCGCTTAATCCCGAATTGGCTGATGCCATAGAAAAAGAAGACCAAGAAGCAATTGCCGAGCAGCTGTCTTTTGGCACAAATGAAAAGGGTTCCGCATTCATGGCGGTAACCAATGATCAAGGAATTGTTTTAAACAGGACGGCAAGCAATGCTAAGATAGGCGACAATTATTTTTTAAATCATCCTTTGGGACGGCGTATGTTTGCGAGCGGGCAGAGCGCGGCCTCGATTGAAATACGCACCAACGATCCTCGTGAGCTTATGCTCCTCAGCGGTCGTTTTGTTTATAAAGGAGACAAAAAAGTTGGAGCCCTCTTATTCGGTTATGCGACTGACAATGATTATGCTACATATTTTGCGCGCAATTATTTGCCGGCCGGAACAGAAATCGGTTTTTATACCAAAGAGTACGGCTTGTCCGGAACGAGCGTACAAAAAGAAATCGGTAAAGAGTTGTTGGCCCGTTATGTCCGTCCGGAACTCGAAATGATTCAGACTGACCATGCCAAGCGTTTCCTTCTCTTGCCTGACGGACGATTTTTTATCGCGCAGAATTTGATACTGCCGGGCTCGGAAGATTCCGGCGGCGGTATGTTGCTCTTTACTCCTTTACCTTATATCACCAATGTTGTCATCTTCTGCCTCTTGTTCCCCTTAGTGGTTTTTTTCATCGTATTATTTTTCGCTCACCGCGCCAAACGTCGTGAAGAAAAAACCAATTGGGTCTTTTCACCTTTCATTATTGGTTTTATTGTTCTCTATGTCATCAGTTGCAGCGCTCTTGCCCTGGGTTTTTATAACCGTTTCATCAAGTTCAAGTTAATACCGTATCCTTTGTATAATTCCGTCTTGCGTTTTCAACCGGAAGGCGGAGTTTTTGACGGTCGTTTTGCACAACGCATGTCGGTCATACTGGATTCAGGCGGCGAGGCAATCAACGCCATGCGATTGGTGTTATCATACAACCCCAAGGAGCTTAAAGTGCAATCAGTAGATATGGACCGTTCGATTTGTGAACATTTTATTCTTTCGGAACACAACTCCGTGAGCGGAAAAATCGTTATGGAATGTATTATTCCAAATCCCGGCTTTAAACGAAATGGCGGAATTGTCACGGACTTGTTCTTTAAACCTTTGCCGGGCGTCAAGCAAAGCTCAATTCATTTTCTCGATGATTCGGAAGTATTGGCCAATGACGGTCTGGCCACCAATGTTTTGCGTTTGGCTGTTGACTCGACTATGCGTTTTGAAGAGAGTGCTTCAATTGATACGCAAAAGAGCTTGACGCTTTTTTCTCCGACACATCCTAATCCTGAACGTTGGTACTCAAAGAAAAATATTACTCTGTCATGGGCGCCAAATATCCCAGCCGAGCTTTTAGCTGAAATGGCGTCGCATGATATGAGCCCGGCCACTTTGCCGCCATTGAAAAAGACCGTGCAAAGCGACGGCATCCATGCTTTTAAGATACAAGGACATAATGCTCAGGGTGAATTGATAAGTGGTGAGCTGACGGCTCGAGTTGATACCACCCCGCCTGAAGAATTGACGCTCCTGGCCAGTGAGACTACAATCAAGCCGGGCGGATTGGTGCGCTTTGAAGCGAGCGGTAAAGATTTTTTAAGCGGTCTGCAGCGGGTATTTTATCTTAAGATCAATGACGAGATATTTTTCCCCATCAGCAACCAAGTGTATATTCCTTTTCCGCAGGCCGGTACCTACACCATTACCCTGCGAGCTTATGACAAAGCGGGCAACTACCGGGACGTCTCCAAAAAGATTATCGTTAATCGTTATCAATAATTATGTATATGCAAAAAAAAGATTATTTTCTTCTCGCGGTGTGTTTAATCATCACTCAGCTCGCCGGTTTAATTGGCAGCGTTTTTAATTTCACTTCGCTCGGGCCTTGGTATGACGCTTTGGAAAAGAGCACCCTTAATCCGCCAAATTGGGTTTTTGGCCCTGTTTGGACTATATTGTTTTTATTAATGGGAATCAGCTTATTTTTGGTTATTAGAAACGGTCACAAAAAATTTATTGGCAATTCTCGCTATTTATATCCCGCATTAATTGCTTTTGCAATTCAATGGTTCTTGAATACACTGTGGTCATTTATTTTCTTTTATTTGCGTGCGCCATTGCCGGCTTTTATAGAAATTATCGCATTAGCCATCTCTATTATTGTTACGATGTTTTATTTTTATAAAATCAAAAAAGCTGCAGCCTATCTGCTCATTCCCTATCTAGTTTGGGTGATGTTTGCATCATATTTAAATCTTAGTTTCTGGATTCTTAATTCATAAAGTATGAAAATTACCTTTCACGGCGCCGCCAAAAATGTTACTGGTTCAAAGCATATCGTAGAAACGGCCGGATTGCGTATCCTCCTGGATTGCGGCTTGCATCAGGGACGCCGCCGCGAAGCGTATGAAATGAATAAGACTTTACCCTTTGATGTTACAAGCATTGACGCGGTCATTCTTTCGCACGCTCATGCCGACCATTGCGGTTTGTTGCCGATGCTTATCAAAAACGGTTATCTCGGCAGAATTTATGCAACGCCGGCGACGATTGATATTGCGCGACTTATCATGCTTGATTCTGCTAAATTGCAACTTGAAGATTATTTACGAGTGCAGCAGTATGCTCGGCCCGAAGAATTGATGGCGCCGCTCTATTCGGTTGATGATGTTGAAGAAACATGCGCGCATTTTTTTCCGGTCAAGTACGCGTCGGCCGGTGGAGATTGGGAAGCGTTAAATGATGAATGTCGTTTTAAGTTTTATGACGCCGGGCATATTCTCGGCTCTGCTGTCACTTTAATAGAAGCTAAAGAAGGTACTGAAACTAAACGCCTGGTCTTTACCGGCGATCTCGGTAATACCCATGTCCCGATTTTGCCCGAACCGGAACATGTTGTTGAGCCGGCTGATGTTATTATCAGTGAATGCACCTACGGTGACCGCAAGCATAAGACCGTGCATGAAGCCAATGAATTCTTAATCGATTTGATCAGTGATGCGGTTAAGAATAATAAACGCATTATTATGCCGGCTTTTGCGCTGGGTCGTACTCAAGAAGTTGTATATATTTTGCACAAGCTTTATAACGAAAAGAAGATTCCCGCTATTCCGATAGCAATCGATTCACCGCTTGGCAATAATGTAACCAATGTGTTTAAAAAGTACACTGACAGTTTTGATGAAGAAACAGCGCGCGATTTTCCGAACCATGAATCGCCCTTTATGTTCCGCAATATGAAGCAGGTATCGAGCGTTGAAGATTCGCGCGCGCTGGAACGCGCTAAGGGGCCAATCATTATCATTGCTTCAAGCGGCATGTGTGAAGGTGGACGCGTTTTGCATCATCTTGAAGACAGTATCGGCGATCCTAATGCAGTAATCGTTTTGACCGGTTATCAAGCCGAGTATACGCTCGGCAGAAAATTACAGGAAGGGGTCAGCCCGGTGCGGATTTATGACCGCATGCATGATGTTAAAGCTAAGGTTGTTATGATGCATGAGTTTTCCGCGCATGCCGACCAAGATGGTTTATTCGATTACATTTCCAAACTCAAAGGCCTTAATCAGGTGTGCTTGGTTCATTCTGAAGAAGGCCAGGCCAAGGCATTTGAACAAGTCTTGCATGAGAAATCACCCCAATTGAAAGTGCTTATTCCTGAGCCGCAGGAAAGTATAGAAATTTGAAATATAGAGAGCTTTTTGTTGTAGTATCAAAGGTATGCACCAAACCGACGAAGCGATCGCTGCGGCCGTACAACAAGGAGATACGCATGCTTTTAAAACCTTGCTTGAGCGTTATGAAGCCAAGATCAGCCGTTACGGCCGACGATTTCTCAGCAATGCGGAGGATATTGCCGACTTGGTGCAAGGGATTTTTATCAAGGCTTATGTCAATATCAAAAGCTTTGACTCAGAACGTCGTTTTTCTCCGTGGATTTATCGTATCGCCCATAACGAATTTGTTAACGCGCTGAAGAAAACCAAGCGTGAACCTTTTTTTATTTTGGAAGCGGACACTATCTTTCCGACTCTGCCCGCGAAAGAACGAAGCGATGACGATATTTTGAGCGATGAGTTGAAGCAGAATATGGAGCGAACTTTAAATTCAATCGGCGCCAAATATCGTGAAGTACTTATTTTATATTTTTATGAAGAATTGTCATATCAGGATATCGCCGATGTCCTGCACATTCCGATATCTACCGTCGGGGTGCGTCTTAAACGGGCAAAAGAAGAATTGAAAAAAAAGTATGTCGAACTCAATTGAAAACAATAAGCAAGAAAAATCAATAAGCGAAGCCGTACTCAGAACCATTGAAAGCGGCAATGCCAAGCAATCACCCAAGTGGCATTTTATGCTGCGCGGCGTGCTGTGGGCGGCCGTCTCGGTCTTAGCGCTTGTTTGCCTGCTCTTTGTCGTGAGCTTGGCCGCTTTTACTATTTCCGAAAATAAGATATTGGCAGCGAGAGACTTCGGCTGGCTCGGCGCCGGCACTATGCTGGTTTCTCTGCCCTGGATATTGTTCGGTGTTATCGCCATTTTAATTTTTGCCGTTGAATCTTTAACGCGGCGTTATTCGTTTGCCTACCGTCGTCCCTTGCTATACTCTATCGCCGCGATTCTCGTTATCGTTTTTGGCGGAAGTTTATTGCTTGATCAGGCGCGCTTTCATGAAAGTATGGAACGTTATTCTGATGATCGGCACTTACCCGTAGCTTTTGTGTATCATGGTGACATGGGACGGCCTATCATTAATTTGCATACGGGAATCATCGAAGGTTTTAATCCGGACGGATTCTTAATGCGCAGTCGTTTTGACGAGATGTTGTCAGTCATTATCAACGAACGCACCAGTTTTCCCCGTGGCAAGACATTTGTCGAACATGATCCGGTGTTAGTAATCGGACCACGTGAAGATTCGGTCATTTATGCGCGTGGCGTCCGTTGTTTGAAATAAATTAATAATGCGGCTGTAGTAATAGGTACGGGTCGACCTTTTTTCATTATTAATTTTTAACCTATGAAGCATAAAATCGCCGCCTATGTCCTCATGCCGATTATGAGTCTCGGTTTGTTGGGCGCGGGTGTTGTTTCAGCTCACGGTTTCTTTTCGCCAAACGCGAATCCTGATGACATCGCTTCGCATCAGAGCGCAATGTTTGAGCGTCAAGCAAATCTTTTGGGCGTGAACATTGATGAGGTCAAAGACGCTTGGTCAAAAGGCAAGACAATGCAGGACCTTGCCAAAGACAAGGGTATAAGCGCCGACCAGCTCAAGGAAAAAATGAAACAGGCCGCCCAGGCCGAGATGAGTGCTCATCTCAAGGTTTTGGTCGACAAAGGTGTCATTACGCAAGCGCAGGCTGATGCCCGCCTTAAGGTGATGGAATCCCGCGTCGGTCAAGATAAGGGCATGTTTGGCCGTCACGGCCGGCCCATGCCGTTTTAAAGCACGAATATAGAGAGGCAAAAGAAGGCGGTTTTCCGCCTTCTTTTGTTATGCTACACTGGTGGTACTAAGCCCGTTGGGCTCTAAATCATTCTCTATATGAATAAAAAGATATTATTAGGCATAGCAATTGTCATTGTCGTGGCGGCTGCCTATTTATATGTTACTCAACGCAACGACAAAGGCAATGATTATTCAAGCCCGGATGTTTCAAAAATTATGGGTTCAGAGTCGATGCGCGAACTTATGGCAAAGGGCAAACCATTGCAGTGCGACATCAACCAGAATAACGTTAAGAGCAAATTTTATTTTTCTGAAAACAATTTCCGCACCAACTTTATAGCAGTGAACGAAGGCAAGGAAAATATCGGTCATATGATTGTCAAAGGCGATACGAGTTATACCTGGATGGATGGCGAAACCAAAGGTTATAAGATGACCGTTAATCCCGAATCAAAAGCTGACGCCCAGGCCAACGCTCAGAATAATGAGAAAGTCGACCTTGACGCAAAAGTCGATTATGAATGCTCATCCTGGTCAAAGGACAATTCATATTTTGAATTGCCGCCTAATGTTGAATTTACCGACTTAAGCGCCATGATGAATACAAAAGTGGAAGCGACAGGAGGCACTGACTTAAAAGCCATCCAGTGCGCCGCTTGCAACTCCGCTCCGGCCGAAAGCCGCGAGGAATGCAAGAAGGCTTTGAACTGTAATTAAACATGAAACTCTACATCCCTATCATTCTCGGCACGGCGCGCAACGGACGTCGTTCTGAAGCAATCGCTCGCGAGGTATTGTCGTTCGCGCAAACTCTTGATATTGAAACCGAGTTATTGGATGTGCGCGATTTTCCGCAGAGTTTTACTCAGGAACCAACCGAGAAGATGAAAGAATGGAAAGAAAAGTCAGCGCGCGCCGACGGATATATTGTTGTGACTCCGGAATATAACCACGGATATCCGGGAGAGCTGAAAATGTTTCTTGATCACGTATACAAAGAGTGTAATCGAAAGCCTATCGGTTTTGCCGGAGTGTCGGACGGAGTTTTGGGAGGAGCGCGCGGCATTGAACAACTACGTTTGATTGCCATCGAGTTTCAAATGATTCCGATACGCACCGCAGTATACTTTCGCAACGTTGTAGAATTGCTTGATGAAGAAAAAAAATTAAAAGATCCGGAAGAATGGCACAAACGTCTTCATTTATTGTTTGAGGAGTGTATGTGGTATGCTCGGGTGTTGCGGGAAGAAAGAATCAAGTGGAACGAAACCAGGGGTACGAAAAGTTGAGCGAGCCTTCGTCGTTCAATGGATAGGACGCTGGTTTCCGGTACCAGTAATGAAGGTTCGATTCCTTCCGAGGGCACAAACCGTCGCTAAAGCTATGGCTTGTCGAAGCAATTTGCTATACTGTACACATATACTTTAACTATACATATGGATCATTCACGCGTTATTGTCTGGGCGCTCTTGGCTTTGGTGGCTGGCGCCGCCGCCGGTTATTACTTCGGCTATACTGGAGGATATGATCAGGCCGTAGGTTACTTTGTTGCTGTAAAATAGAATTATTCACAGAAAACCGCCCGAAAATGGGCGGTTTTTTGCTATCCTTGACTAATTTAGCTAAAAGTGATATAATACAGTTAACTATAAATTAAAGGTTCTTTACAAGGAAAGGCTATATAATGAAGACAAAAACATTCATTTTATTACCGTTTATCATAATCGCTTTATTTTTTAGTGCCTGCACACAGGATGCAAGCCAATTTCAGCCTGATTCAAAAACTGATGGCAGGATTAAAGCCAAAGTAAAGCAGAAGAACGTTCAGATTTCAGATCAGTTTTTTGCTAAATCAGGTGATGACAGTTTTGAATTCTGGTATAGGCAGGCATACGATATGTACCATGAGGATAAAGTTATCTCCGACGACAGATACAAACGTATCTACAAATATGCGTTGGAAATAGATGACAAAAACTTTTATCCTGATCGCTTTGCTGCAAATCACAAGGTTAATACCCTGACTATAAGAGGGATAACTCGGAAGAAAGGTGACGAACTGTATAAAGTTCCTGACCTGGTCTTGTGTGATAGCGTTGATAAAGATGTATTTGAAATTGTTGAATAACCAAAAAAGTTTTGAAGAAGTGCCCTGAGAAATTTTTCTCAGGGCTTTTTGATTTGAAAAAATATCTAAATACTGCGACAATGAAAGTATGAATTTTCTTCATTCCTTTATTCCCGGGCCAATAGCTCTCCAGCTCGGCCCAATCACAATTTATTGGTACGGCATTATCATGGCTGTTGCTATTATCTGTGCTTTGTTTTTAGTTTTGCATATCGCAAAGTTTAGAAATATTAAAAGCGATGAAATACTTGATGCGGCAATTTGGGCAATTGTCGGAGGACTTGTAGGAGCGCGAATCTATGAAATATTTTTAGAGTGGGCTTTTTACTCTACACATCCGGCAGATATGTTAAAAGTGTGGAACGGCGGTCTCGCAATCCACGGCGCTCTTACCGGGGGTTTAATTTCACTCTTTATTTTTATCAGAAAAAAAGAATACAATATCTGGAATCTTGCAGCAATAATGCTACCTGGCGTTGCCCTCGGACAGGCGATAGGCAGATTTGGCAATTGGTTCAACCAGGAATTGTTTGGCGAACCGACAATCCTTCCCTGGGGAATTCCAATTGATCCCTTTCATCGCCCCGTAGGTTTTGAAACACTAGAATTTTTTCACCCGACATTTTTATACGAAGCAAAACTCATGATAATCCTGACCTTAGTTTTATATTATTTCGCTCGTAAAAAGACTTTTCCCTGCGCCTATATTATTTCTATTTATTTACTGGGCTACGGATTAATCAGATTCTTTTTGGAGTTCATAAAAATCGATCCGACACCGACAATAGGGATTCTGCGCTGGCCGCAAATTATGAGTCTTCTTATGATTATCTTAGCTATTGGTATTACTCTAAAAGTACGGAGCAAATCCTCTTGACATAGAAGGCCCAACGTAATAAGATAGAGCTGTTAGCACTCTTTTAATAGGACTGCTAACAGCTCTATTTTTTAATAAACAGTATATGAATTTAAAACCATTAGCAGACTATATTATTATCCGTCCCATCGAGGATGAAGCTGTGACCAGCTTCGGCTTGGTCTTGCCTGCCAACATGGAAAATAAGGATAAGATTAAGAAAGGCGAAGTGATCGCCGTTGGTCCCGGCAAACGTTTAGAGAGCGGAGCAGTGTCTCCTATCTCAGTATCAGTCGGAACAAAAGTTATGTATAAAGAAGGTTGGTCCGTCGAGAAGATAAAAATCGACGGCGTCGAACATCCGATTGTGCAAGAACAAGATTTAATGATGATAATTGAATAACCATATGCCTAAACAAATTATTTTTGGTGAAGAAGCACGCGCAGCATTGAAGCGCGGCGTTGATCAACTTGCTAACGCAGTCAAAGTGACGCTCGGCCCTAAGGGACGAAATGTTGTAATTGGAAAATCCTACGGCGGTCCGGTTATTACCAAAGACGGCGTGAGCGTTGCCAAAGAAGTTGAACTTGAAGACGCATATGAAAATATCGGCGCGGAAATTATCAAGGAAGCTTCATCTAAAACCAATGATGCGGCCGGTGACGGGACAACGACGGCTACAGTACTCGCCCAAGCCATGATTACCGAAGGTTTAAAACTGGTTTCTTCCGGCGTCAGCCCGATTGAAATTCGCCGCGGCGTTGAAGAAAAAGTTGCTTCTGTTGTTGAACATCTTAAAAAGATTTCTAAAAAGATTTCTTCCAAAGAAGAAATCGCCCAAGTCGCTTCAATCAGCGCCAATGACACAGAGATTGGAAATATTATTGCGGAAGCAATGGAATCCGTTGGCAATGAAGGTGTGATTACGATTGAAGAAGGACAATCCTTTGGCGTAGAAAAAGAAGTTGTTGAAGGTATGCAGTTTGATCGCGGCTATGTTTCTCCGTATATGATTTCTAACGCCGAATCAATGAAAGCAGAAATGACCGATCCCTACATTTTAATTACTGATAAGAAAATTGCCGGCATTCAAGAAATCTTGCCACTCCTTGAAAAAGTAGTTCAGTCAGGCAAAAAGGATATTGTTATTATTGCCGATGAAATTGAAGGCGAAGCCTTAACCACCTTTATCTTGAATAAGATGCGCGGAACCTTTAACGTACTCGGTATCAAGGCTCCGGCTTTTGGCGACCGTCGCAAAGCAATGTTAGAAGACATTGCGATTTTAACCGGCGCAAAAGTAATTTCTGAAGAAATGGGACTTAAACTCGAAACTGCGGAATTAACGGATTTGGGACAAGCGAGAAAAGTCGTAGCCGCTAAAGATTCTACAACTATCGTTGACGGCGCCGGATCCAAAGACGCAATTAAGACTCGCGTTGAACAAATTAAAAAAGAAATTGAAGTTTCTGATTCTGATTATGACAAGGACGCTTTGAAAAACCGTATGGCGAAATTGTCAGGCGGAGTGGCGGTTATTAAAGTTGGCGCAGCGACCGAAACCGAAATGAAAGAAAAGAAAGATCGTATTGAAGATGCCCTTAATGCAACTCGTGCTGCAGTTGAAGAGGGTGTTGTGCCGGGCGGAGGTTTGGCCTTAGCTATGGCCGCTAACGCGTTCAAGGAATTATCCGATAATAAAGATGATTCGATCGGTGCGCGGATTGTAGACGCTGCTATACTTGAACCAATTAAACAAATTGCGGCGAACGCCGGACAAGACGGTTCATTGGTGTTATATAACATCATGAAAGAAAACAAAGGCAACTCCTCTTTTGGTTATAACGCCGCTACTGATACATTCGAAGATATGATTGAAGCGGGAATTATTGATCCGACTAAAGTTGTGCGCTCAGCTTTAGAGAATGCAACTTCTGCAGCGTTGATGTTCCTGACAACCGAAACCGTGATTGCCGACAAACCTGAAAAGAAAGATGATCATCCGCACAGCGGTATGAATCCGGGGATGATGATGTAATCCCTCATCCGGCCTACGGCCACCTTCTCCATCTTTGATGGAGAAGGAATAAAGAGCCCAGAAATGGGCTTTTTTGGTATATATATTGACAAAAATGAATAAATATGATATTATATTAGATTGTAAATTTACAATTAAATTATCTCAAAGGAGAGAAAAATGGAAGAATTCATAATAGACAGTATCGAGACTCAGTTAGATAAACTAGTTGAATCATTTATTCAGCAGTGCAAAACGGCTACTAAAAAAATCTGTGAACTTGTTTCACAAGATTTCAACAAAGCGAATGTCAAATTTTTCTACCCTGATAAAGAATACCAGGGATTTGTTAGAACAACGATTTGGTCAGCGGGAGAATACCCAAGTAAGAGAAATGTTGTTAACATACAGTATCGCATTGATGGCAAAATTGAAATTAGATATCATTTCTTCGAGACGGAATTTCAAAGAGCAACTGACACTTTCGGTGCAGATATTACACTTTCACCGGTTAATCTTCTTGCGCAGGTTGAAAATATCAAAAAGTTTTTATTAACCGGCGAGGTTGTTTTGCAACCACGACTGCTCCTATAAACAAGATCATTCATTAATTATAAAAAATTTTGGAAATAAAAGAAGTAAAAAAATAAAAATATTATACAGAAAGGGAAACATGAGAGATTCAATAGCAAGCCCAATCATAGTTGGTCTTATCGCGTTACTTATCTTATTTGTGATAAAGATTACTCGCGTTAATAGTGAATTAAATGATGAACTGTCAGCAAAAAATAAAAATGCACCTACCCTGTTTACAGGAATATCCGGCAACTATGACATTAAGGTTGTTAACTATGAGATGAACGAAGGAGATAAGGTTACAAAAGAAAGTGTTCTAAAGAATGTTCAATGGGCTAAAGTTGATCTTTGGCCAACGATTGGAGCTTCAAAGCCAACATTATTTTATATGGATGACAACTATCATATTCATAGTAAAGTGGTAGACGAAGCAAGAATTGTTCAATAAAGTATATTTAATGGATTATAACAAAGGGAGTTCTAAACGAGCTCCTTTTTTAT
>CAYUIC010000006.1:24467-34252 GCA_964444675.1 uncultured Gammaproteobacteria bacterium
TGCGTCCCTCTCCCGGTTTGACGCTTCGCGTCAACCCACCCTCTCCCTCTTCGAGTGAGAGGGTTTATTATTAATTCATTTTTATGTCGAAAATGATAAAAATTATTAATATGAGGAGTTTGCGGCAAAACCAAACGCCTGCAGAAAATATGTTATGGCAAGAGTTACGGAGAAAACAAATCTTTGGTTATAAATTTAGAAGACAGCATGCGGTAGGTCAGTTTATTATTGATTTTTACTGCTCTCCCTTAAAACTAGGTATTGAAGTTGATGGAAATCATTTTGTTATAACGAAAATACAACACACGATTCTACAACTCCCTCCTCCGCCAAGGGCGGAGGAGGGTTGGGGAGGAGGGATGAAGCGGAGGAAAATCTAATAATTAATCTTAAACATATGTCATCAAAAATCTTTTCCGCCGCCGTAGTCGGCCTGGAAGCGGAAGTTGTTGAAGTTGAGGCTGAAACCGGCGGCGGGGAGCTCGGTTCATTCGCGATTGTCGGTTTACCGGATATTGCGGTAAACGAATCTAAAGAACGTGTGCGCTCGGCCGTTCGAAATTCCGGGATTGAATTTCCAAAACTGAAAGTCACGGTTAACCTAGCTCCGGCAGATTTGAGAAAACAAGGGCCAAGTTATGATTTGCCGATTGCCGTGAGCGTATTACTTGCCGGAGGAAAATTGGAAGGGAAGATTGCTTTGAACAAGGCTCTCTTTGTCGGTGAGCTGGCTTTGTCCGGCCTTGTTCGCCCAGTGTCGGGAATCCTATCTACTGCGATTCGCGCTCATGAAGCGGGTTTCTCGATGATCTTTGTTCCTAAAGAAAATGCGGCTGAAGCAAAACTGGTCAAAGATATCGATGTGCGTCCGGTGGCTCATCTGCGCGATCTAATCGCGCACATTGCCGGCGGACAAGAAATCGAAAGCTATCCCGCAAAAGAATTGTCGTTTGAAGATAGTGACAGCGCGTTTGATTTTATACATGTTCGGGGACAAGAGTATGCCAAACGCGCGTTTGAAATCGCCGCGGCCGGCGCTCATAATCTTTTAATGTCAGGACCGCCAGGATCCGGTAAGACTTTGCTCGCTCGTTCAATGCCTTCGATTTTGCCGCGTCTTTCTTTGCACGAAGCGCTTGAGATTACAAAAATTTATAGTGTTTCTGGAAGATTACAACCCGGCATGGGCTTGATTCGTGAACGTCCTTTTAGAAGTCCGCATCACACCGCTTCGGGCGCAGCGCTCGTCGGCGGAGGAACCTGGCCGCGTCCCGGTGAAATATCACTCGCGCATCGCGGCGTATTATTCTTGGATGAGTTTGCGGAATTTCCTCGCCCTGTGCTGGAAAATTTGCGTCAACCTTTAGAGGACGGTGTCGTCTCGATTTCCCGTGCCGCCGGACAATTGGTTTTCCCGGCAAAGTTCATGTTAGTGGCCGCTATGAATCCCTGCCAGTGCGGTTATCTCGGTGACGGGGAAAAACATTGCGTCTGTTCTCCTGCGCAAATCATTGCGTATCGTAAACGCATCTCCGGTCCGATTTTAGATCGCATTGATTTGCATATCGAAGTGCCAAGATTATCTTTTGAAAAATTGGAAGGCGAGCCCGAAGGAGAAAATTCCTCCGAAATCAAAGCTCGAGTCGAAGCGGCCCGCGCTATCCAAGCCGAACGCTTCAGGGATTTGCGTTTTGTGTCCAATGGAGAAATGTCATCCGTCGCTGTGCGCGAGTTTTGCCACCTTGATGCCGAGAGCAAGACTCTGATGCAGGCGGCTGTTGCGCAATTTGACCTTTCGGCGCGTGCATATTTTAGAATACTTAAGCTCGGACGCACAATTGCCGACTTAGCGGGTCGCGAAGCGATTAGCGCCGAACATTTGGCTGAGGCGCTGCAGTACAGGCCCAAAGTTGAATAACAGGAGTCAAAAATGTGCTATACTGATGAGGTAATATATTTTTCTATGTCACGAAAAATCATCATCTTAGGCCTCTTAGTGGCCGTACTTATTTCCTCGGGTTTTGGCTGTAAAACGGTCTCCAAAGACGTACAGCAGAAAATGCAGCCGATTACGCTTAATTACTGGCGCGTCTGGGACGGTCCGGATGATTTTGCCGAATTGATTGCAGACTATCAGGCTCTGCACCCCTTTATTACAATCAACTATCGCAAGCTGACCTACGATGAATATGAACAGGCTTTGCTTGACGCTTTAGCTGAAGATCGCGGTCCGGATATCTTTTCAATCCAGAATACCTGGGTGAGGAAATATCAAACCAAGATTGCGCCAATGCCCGAAAGCATCACGATGGTTTATCCGATTACCAAGGGAACCCTAAAAAAAGAAGTAATTCCGGAATTGCGCACCACAAAAAGCGTCAGTGTTGCAGAGGTGAAAAATAAATTTATTGATACGGTGTATGATGACGTTGTGTTGTCGATAAACAACCAGCCGAAGATCTACGCTCTACCGTTGTCAGTGGACACCTTGGCTATGTACTATAATAAGGATTTGTTGAACAACGCCGGTATCGCGCAGCTCCCGGCATATTGGAACAAAGATTTTCAGCAAGACGTTAAGAAATTGACCAAACAGGATTTGAAAGGCGATCTTATCCAATCTGGTGTCGCGCTCGGCGGTTCGAAAAATATCGACCGTGCCTCTGATATCCTTTCCGCTTTGATGATGCAAAACGGCGCCATCATGATGGATGGTAATTCGGTTACTTTCCAGACGGTTCCGCCGATTTTCCGCGAACGCGGTTATAATCCGGGGATGGAAGCGGCGCGTTTTTACGCCGACTTTGCCAATCCGGCCAAAGAAGTCTATACCTGGAATAATCAGCTTGATAATTCCCTTAAGCGTTTTGCCGACGGCAAACTCGCGATTTTTTTCGGCTACTCCTATCATCTGCCTTTGATTCAGGCCCAGGCGCCAAAACTTAATTTCTCCGTAGCTAAGTTCCCCCAGATTGAAGGCAATCCCAATGAAGCCAACGTCGCCAACTATTGGGTCGAAACGGTTTCCGCTAAGAGCAAGCAGCAAAACGAGGCTTGGGACTTTATTCAATTCATGACCACGAAACCCGAAGAAGTTAAAAAATATCTGGCAGCGACAAAGCATCCGACGGCGTTGCGTTCCCTGATTCCTGAACAGCTCAACAACGACGAGCTTAAAGTATTTGCCGAACAATTGTTAATTGCCAAGAGTTGGTATCGCGGCCGCGATTTTGTCGCCGCTGATAACGCCATCAACCAAATGATTGATGAGGTCATCGCCAATCCGGAACAGCTTGAAGGAACAGTTAATCGCGCTGCGAGCCGTGTGCAACAAACCATAGGACAATAATATGAGTTGGAAAAAATTTTATTTAATCTTATTCATCGCCTTTGCCTTCAGTTCCTCCGTGATTCCTGCGGATGCTGCAATTTTAGAGAAAGGCCTGATTTCTGAAGTTACTAATTGTGGCGCTAATGGTGAACAGTGTTCGTTGAATGCCTTTTTGCGTCTGGGTTTAAGCGTTTCACAATACATTCTTGGAATAGTCGGCGCGTTGACATTGCTTATGTTTATTGTGGGTGGAGTGGTTTTAATGCTCTCGGGGGGCTCGGCGGACAAAGTAAAAAAAGGCAAAGATATTCTTATCGGATCAGTAATTGGCCTGGTCATCGTATTTTCAAGTTATCTTATTATTCAATTTACCACCGAGAAATTATTAGGGGGCACCTTTAATGCTAACTTGCCGAAAGAAACCGTTATGGAGCGAGAACAGGATTGTACGGCTGCCGGAGGAGCTTGCGTTGCCTATCCGACGCCTGGTTGTTCGGGTGCCCAACTTACAAAATCCGATACAAAGCAGTGTAAAAAAGATATTGAGAAGTGCTGTGTTTCACAAAAAATTTGTGTTGATATGGGAGGAAAGTGTTTTTCAAGTTGTGGATCTGGTGACACCGAAATAACGGGTGGCGTGTGCGCACTGCAGGGTCAAAAATGCTGTAAAGTAGGATCAGGTTCATGTCTTATCGCTGGTTATGACTGCGTTGAATCTGGTGCTTGTGTGGCTCCTAATATTTTACGTAATTCATACACCTGTAACGCCCCGACACCTGATTGTTGCGACCGACAGGATAATAATGAAAACTAAGTTCAATGAGTTTATTTTCTTCTAGAAAAATTGCATCCTTTGACATTAGCGTGGGTGAGCAATTGCGTCGCGCTCGTGAAGAAAAAAAGCTTTCGCTCGAAACTGTCGCAAAAAAATTATTAATCCGTTCTTCTTATTTACAGGCCTTAGAAACAGGCGACCGGCGCCGACTTCCAAAAGGCGTATATGCCCGTAATTTTTTACGGGAATATGCCCGTTTTTTGGGACTCGACTACCGTTCGCTTGGCGAGCAATTCGACAATGAAACGGTCAAGCCTCAAGAACAGTCGGGCGGCTTATTTGAGCGTCAAATCGTGGCAAAACGTTACTTAGTTGCAATGCCGGCCTTGGTGCGTAATACTATAATTATCATTGTAGCGGCATTATGTCTCTTATACCTCGGCTTCTTGGTAAAGCGCATTTTTGAACCGCCGTTTCTAGCGGTTGATGAGCCGGCGACTGATTTGACCGTTAATGAACGGCAGATTGAATTGCGGGGACATACGCTTCCCGAAACGGATGTGACGATTAACGGACAGACGGTACAGGTGGCAAGCGACGGAACATTCGGACAGGCTGTCTATCTTGAACCGGGGCTCAATACTATCGTAGTCACGGCCAAGAAGAAATATAGTAAACAATCCGAGATGACGCGCAACGTACTGTTTCAAGAAACACAAAATAAATAACTTATTAATTATCTGAAAAATATGGCAGAGAAAAAAGTAAAGTCCTCCAATCCTTCCAGCGGCGACGCCAAGCATAATGCGGCTGACGCGGCCGTTGAACAGATTCGCTCGATGTTCGGTGAAGGTTCAATCATGAAATTCGGCGATGTACCTTTGAGCAACATTGATGTCGTACCCACCGGCTGTGTTTCCCTTGACCTTGCCTTGGGTATCGGAGGTATGCCGCGCGGCAGAGTAATTGAAATTTTTGGACCTGAAGCTTCAGGAAAAACAACTTTGGCTCAGCATGTTATTGCCGAGGTACAACGCCAGGGAGGCATTGCGGCTTTTATCGACGCGGAACACGCGCTTGATCCGGAATATGCGAAAAAAATCGGAGTTAATGTTAAAGATTTATTGATTTCACAACCGGATACAGGAGAACAAGCTTTGGAAATATTAGAAACCTTGGTGCGCTCGAATGCGATTGACGTAGTTGTCGTTGACTCGGTCGCCGCGCTTGTGCCGAAAAAAGAAATTGAAGGAGATATGGGCGATTCTCATATGGGTCTGCAAGCCAGACTTATGTCTCAAGCTTTGCGCAAGTTGACGAGCATTGTTTCAAAAACCAAGACCGTTGTCATTTTTATCAACCAGATTCGCATGAAGATCGGAGTATTCTTCGGCAACCCGGAAACAACTACGGGTGGTATGGCGTTGAAATTTTACTCATCAGTCAGAGTTGAAATTCGCCGCGCCGCGCAGATTAAACAAAATGAAAAGAGTATCGGTAATCGCGTTAAAGTAAAAATTGTAAAGAATAAAGTTAGTTCTCCGTTCAAGACTGCAGAGTTTGATATTATGTATAACGAAGGAATTTCCTTGTCGGGCGATTTAATCGATACGGGGATTGAATTCGGAGTTGTTACAAAATCAGGGAATTCCTACAGCTTTGGCGAGATTAAGCTCGGTACCGGACGAGAAAATGCTCGGCAGTTTTTGCGAGCGGATCTAAAGCTCATGGCCCAAATCAGGAAGCAAATCATGGAAGCGGCTAAGGCTAAAGAGATTGTGAGATAAATAATTTTTTCGTTAAAAACTCCCTCCACTTTGGAGGGAGTTTTTTGTTATTTTTGTGTCATTCCTGCGCAAGCAGGAACCCAGGCGCGAGCCGCACCAACTTTAAAACTAATAATTAAGATTACCAATATGATAGGAGGGAAATCATATTATATTTATATTTTGGCAAGTAAAAGAAACGGAACATTATATGTAGGATTCACCCACAGTCTCATAAATAGAATAGATGAACATAAGAATAATAAATATTGTGGCTTTACTCAACAGTACAATGTTAAGCGCCTGGTTCATTTTGAAATATTCAATGACCCGAATACGGCGATTATAAGAGAAAAGAATTTAAAGAAGTGGAAACGAACATGGAAATTTGAATTAATAGAAAAGAATAACCCTACTTGGCGTGATCTGTATTACGATATTCTTAGAGATGTCGGTTAAAGCTTACCCATTGCGCCCCTGGGTCCCTGCTTGCGCAGGGATGACAATGAGTATGCTCCCGGTTCTGACAATTAAAAAAGACGTCATCGTTGATGACGCCTTTTGTTATATGTGCGTTTGTTTGTTTCTGATTTATTTCAGATCATATGCAGGATTGGGAGCCAGCACGCTTCCGAGAATCGGGATGATTCTCCATACTGTAAACCCATTGCCTGTCCATTCATTGAAATCATCTGAAAGGGTGACTGTAGTCTGTTTTTTCTTGTTTACCGTTATGGTTCCCTGCGGGAAGACCAGTATACCCTTGATGTTCTTGCCGTTCATCATTTTTATTTCCGGGGTCCAGTCCATCGCTGCCATTTTTGAGCTCTGCTTAATGTCCGGGTGTTCCAGGATGTCTCCGAGAATATCCACATAAGCTTCTGTCAAAGCAGCTTTGTACTGCTGAGTAGAGATCTGGCTGATGGTTATCGGCTGTATTTTGTCTGTGTAACCTGCGCCGGTTTCCTGTGAAAATAATGTGAATGAGAAAAAGAATAAAGCTGCTACGATTAACTTTGTTTTCAGCTTTTTTTGGGGTTGGTTTTTGGATTATTGTTTTTAGCAACTTGCGAACTGTGCTTTTGATTGTTTTTCTTCTTTTTTCTGTAATATAGCTTCACTGTTCTGCATAAGAATCAGAGCAGCTATCATGAATATAATCAAGGTGATTAAATACACATCAAGTCGCAGGCTGGCATGCCCGCTGAATATCTTGTAGATCAGGAATATAGTGATAAATAGAATATTCATCCTATAGAACAATGCGATCTTATGATATTTCGCTGCCGTGGGAACTACATTTGATTTTAAGATCCCCACTACAACTGCTGTTGCCACCAGGATGATTGCTACTACCTGCTCGGCTTGAGGCAGAGCAGCAATCTGGATTGCCAAAGATATTATTATGACAATCATCATGATGCCGAAGAATATCAGTTTTGCTAATGTATTCATTACACAACCCTCCAGCCACTGTGCTGACCAAGTGTGTTTAATATTTGCTTCCACTTCTCTTCTTCGATTTCTTCACCTTTTTTCAACAAATTACCAGCAGCTCCAGCAGTAACTACCATAAGCAATGTTAAGAGTTGGACTTCTATTGATAGTCTTGTTATACCTGAAATCCATAGAATAGCCAGAAATACCGTAAACGATCTGTAGAATATCCCCAATCGTCTATAGTAATTAAGGCTTGGTTCGTAGCCCGTATATACAAAGGGCATTACAATTGCGACTCCTATTGCTGCTTCAAAAGTACCTCCAATATTAAGAGCAGCTAAGATTAATACAACAACAAGCTGGACAAGCCAGGTGACAGGAGTCATAGCAAGTGTCTCAACGAGGCTTTTTTCTTTTGGTTGAGAAGTATTTGTTTTCATTATTATTGTGGTTTGATTATTAGTTAGTTTTTCCTGGCCCGATAGGGGACCAAAAAGAACTAACTAATGTAAAAAACCGAAATTGTAAATGTCCTAATAATGCCTATATTATAGCACTTTAACTAAAACTTGTCAATATACCAAAAAAGCCCCAAAATGGGGCTCTTTTACTCCCTTCTCCCTTAAAAAGGGAGAAGGGTTGGTGATGAGGGATGTTTAGGCTCGTTCCACGTATTCTTCGGTATCGGTGTTTATTTTGATCATATCACCGGTTTCTACGAACATTGGTACGGAAATTACGGCGCCGGTCTCGAGTTCTGCGGTTTTTGTAACGTTTCCGGCAGAATTGCCGCGTACTCCCGGAGGAGCGCTCGTCACTTTAAGTTCAACTTTAATAGGCAGTTCAACAGTCATCGGCTTGCCTTCGAAATGAAGGACCGTGACCTCGATGCCGTCTTTCATAAAGCGTTCTTTGCCGCCGAGGTTTTCAATTTCAAGGCTGTACTGTTCAAAGGTTTCAGTATCCATGAAGTGAGCAAACTGGTCATCTTTATATAAATAAGTTGCTTTGCGTTTTTGCACATCGGCTTCTTCGGCTCGATCATTCCCCTGATAGGTGCGTTCCATCATGTTACCGGAAATCAGGTTCTTGAGCTTGGTTTTAAGCGTTGCGCCACCGCGCGCGACTTTGTGATGTTCTGATTTAACAACTACATACGGTTCTCCGTTAATTGTGATAACGGTACCGACTTTGATTTCAGTTAAACTCAGCATATTAGCGGCGTTGGTTCGGGAAGTGCAAGAGCGCCATGATACGTGCGCGCTTTACGGCCTCAGCAAGTTTGCGCTGATACTTGGCAGAAACGCCGGTGCGGCGACTTGGCAAAATTTGTCCGTATGAGTTGATAAACTTTTTCAAAAGATCAACATCCTTGTAATCAATTTCTTTGATGTTGTTGCTTTTGAAATAGCATTGTTTTTTTGCTTTAGCTACTGGCATAGAAGGGTGATATTACTTATTACTTAAAAGGGAATATTTTCGACTTTGATCTCGTCATCAGCCGGAGCGTCAAATCCGCCCATAGCTTCGTCGTAGTTGATGACCGGTTCGGCATCAGCAGACTTTTGCGCATACTGATCGGCCTGTTGTGGCTGGAATGGTTGGCGGCTGCCATTTCCGTTTCCAGCGCCGCTGGCTTTATCCAACATAATCATATTTTCAGCAATGATTTCAGTTGAATAACGCTTGACTCCGTCTTTACCGACCCAATCGCGGGTTTGCAAACGTCCCTCGATGTAGACCTTTGATCCCTTGCGCAGGTATTGTCCGCAGATTTCTGCGAGCTTGCGCCAGGCGACAATGTTGTGGAACTCAACGCGTTCCTGGCGTTGACCCGCCGGGTCGTTCCAGAAAAAATTGGTTGCGACTGAGAATGTCGCAACGCTCGCGCCGTTGGCAGTCTGTCTGACTTCCGGATCGCGGGTTACGTTCCCGATGATCATGGCTTTATTAAGATTCATATATTTGTACCGCTTAGAGAGCAAGGCGGCTTAATAATAATTAGAGTAAGTTCGCAGCGTCAATAATCTTATCAAGGTCCTGATCCAAATCGCCCAACTCTGAGCGCTTATCAGCTACGGTTGATTCGGGCTTAACAGCGGCGGCTTCTTCAGCCTTGCGTCTGTCAGCAATCTTCTGTTGGATCTTGGCGTCTTCGGCAATCTCGGCCGCAGTTTTTTTGTGCTTAACTACGACTTGATGGCGTACGATTTCATTGGAGAGGCGCAATCGGTTGGTCAGCTCCTGCAATTTCGGGCCAAGAATATCAAACTCAACCAGGTAATAATAACCATGGCGGAAACCTCCGATTGGATAGGCAAGCTTTTTCTTTCCCCAGTTTTCTTGCAGGGTGATTGTGCCGCCGTTGTCGGTGATTAATTTATTGATAGTCGCGCGGATCGGTTCAACCTCGGTTTCGCTGTATTTGTTCGAAATGAGGCAGAGCAGCTCATAGTGCGGCATATCAGATGAC